>DDHP01000086.1:4108-9344 GCA_002338145.1 Deferribacteraceae bacterium UBA1873
TAACGTTAGCAAATATTTTTTTAAATCAACATTCAGCGGATAAAGATGTAGCAGTAACTATTGAAGCCTATATTGTAAAGACTGCTGATGAAATGGTTGCCAGAATGAATTTAATATTACCAAGTGGCGAAATAAGAGAATACAATGAAAATCTGAAAAAATTTGTCATTGATACAAATTTACTGCTGAATTCTGAGAAGGATGTCGTAATCCAATAGTAATTCAACAGTTAGGACAAAATTTAATCATGGAGTGCTGGAGAATTTTCAGCATAATTTTAAGATTGTAGTGCTATACAGTGCAAAATTTAACATTTGATTTGACCCAACTTAATTGCTAAGATATACTAAAAGTATGAAATATATAATATAATAACTTGTTAGGATTTGAAATAGTGAGGTTATGAAATTAAGGTATTTTGTCTCAGAGGCATTAATAGAAATAGCTGAAGGAGTTAAAGATGCGCAATGCAGAACTTCTGGCATGAACCCACACACCCGGCATATCTATACTAAGTCTCAGGCAGGTGGGTCAAACTTGATACTCGGCTTGGATCACGACTATAACCCAATTCATATGGTTGATTTTGATGTGGCGGTTACTTCATCAGAAGGCACTGAAACAAAAGGCGGTATAGCTGTGGTTTCGGGATTTATCTTATTGAGTTCGCAAGGTAAATCCCAAGAAAACACACAGAGTATTTCGCGAATTAAATTCAAAGTTCCAGTTTGCCTGCCAGCCAGTGAAAGTTGATCAGAATACTAACCAGTTGTTGCAGTTAGTTCCGGGGCTAAAGGCCAACCACAGGACGGCCTTTTTTCCGCATCGCTGTAAAAGAAGTCGTCACTGAACCAAAGCGTTATAACAAAAGGAGGAATTATTATGAAGCCATCCAAAAAATTCTTGAGCGAGAAAAAGGAAAAGTGCGTGCCTTACGGAAGCGATGTCTCGGCCGGAAAATACCTCTGTGCCGATTGCGGTTATAAATACTCAAATCAATCTAAAACTTCTTTGCCTCCATGTCCAAACTATGACGATAAGAGCCATACGAAGAAATGTTGGAAGATCGTGTCTGGGCAGGGTGATGCCCCAGAAGACCCATATCCAAATCAATAGTCATAACAAGTGGGTGAATCAGACTGGTACTATGCTCCGCTTCGTCCGGGCAGCTTACCCAAGTCGTTGGGCATCAGGAGGACACAGTGCACCAGTTACTTGCCAACGCAACATTTCGAATAGAGTGCAGCAGCAGTTTGGGCTCTGGTTTCAGCTTCATCGAGGGAGATGTGATTGTCACGAACAATCACGTGATTGCTCCGTACCATTCCAATGGACAGAACATTGAGGCGGTTACGGAAGACGGTCAGCGGATACCTACCGAACTTATAGCGCACTCTCCTGAGAATCAATTTGATTTCGCCATCCTTCGGGCGAAATCTCCCCTTCCTGGCGGAAGGGATGTCCTCAAACCAGCCTCCAATCACTCGAAGGCAAGGGGAACAAAGGTTGTTTTCTCCGGCTTCCCTCATGGAATCCATGACCTTTTGACTCATGAAGCAGTTATTTCTGGTCCCGCAGCCCCTCACGCGTTCTATATCGATGGCTCCGTCAACGGCGGAAACTCAGGTGGCCCAATTATCGATTCTGTTTCCGGAGAAGTCATCGGTATTGTCACTCAGCGGCGGTTTCTTGGCGGAGCTCAGCTCAATGATTTAAGGCAACAAATCCATCAGATTCTACAGCACTGTCAGGACATAGCAAGTCGAGGGTCTGTCCAAATTTTGGGTATTAACTTCGGTAATTTCGTGCATATGATGGGGCAAGGCTTTTCAATTATGGATCAAATAATACGGGCCAATGCCAATTCAGGCATTGGAATTGGTTTTGGGATTGAGCAAGTTCAACAGGAATGCTCTCATTTTGGTATCAGTAGTTGATGCCCAACAAGGTGTTGCAGGGTAATGCCCGGCCGCTTCGCTCGCCTACCATAGCTAAACGCGAGTGTTAAAAACTGGGATTAAAGATGCTTTCAGAAGTGAAACAGTTATTGCAAAATTGGAAAAAAGAGAATTTGATAGAGATAAAAAAATCTGTAATAAATTTTTATTTGGCCTTGAATTATAAAATTGGTGCCATAAATTATCAGTAGTTTCTACTTTCAGAGAAAAATCAATCATGAAGATTCGTCCAAATTCAGAGATTAATCAATCTATAATAGATTGATTAACAGCGAAGCTGACCAAGCAGAATAATCAAGAACAATACCACAGATGTGTATTTTGCGTTCACCTTTTTCACAAGGTGAATGCAAAATACGACACAAACTCTCAATAGCCTGTCTAAACAGGATCTGAAACCATTCAAAATTTACAGAAAAAACAGAAAATCAGAAAATTCACAGTTATATCATTGCAAATTGCCACAATTGTGTGCGTCTTTTTGTGATGCCATGAGGCTGCTGTGCCACTTATGACTGTGTCTGATAATCCCCGCTTAATCTCACGGAGCGCGTGAGTTCATATATAGATATTGGGCTTTCTGACAGCCTCAAATGTCGGAGTATATCGCTAACATACATTTTATTTACAGCATATATCTATAAACAAACTCACGACCAGGAGGAACCCGTCAGGATGATAATCCTGGCTTTTTTTGATTTTATTTGACCGTACCGCTTTATTAAAATTGAGAGGGATACTATGAAAGAAAAAGTAAAAAGGAATTTTGTAGGTGAAAAAAATCTATCAAGGAAAGCAGCCAGTTTTAATCTGGCTAAAGAGGTTGTCGAGTCTGGAAACCAGGAGTCGATTAGTAAGACGGCAATGGCAGTCAGGCAGCTGGCAAACTTTGCAAATGAGAAATATGATTTGAAAAATTTGGTAAAACTGAATGCTGAAAATATGGCCGATTTTGCAGAACATTTATCTGAAAGAGTTGAAAATGGAGAAATTTCAAGAGGCCATGCGACGAATATTATATCATCACTTAACAGTGTATTTGACTATTATTATCGGGATGACCTTAAAATATCAGCAAAAGATTTTGGTATTAATAGAGGGGAGAGGTTCAACAATATCGATAAAAGTGTATCCAACGAGACGCATGATAAATTTTCAGATTTCTTAACTGAACAATATATCGAAAAAGGTGACATTAGATATGAAGCACTACGATTACAGATTGAACTTCAAAGAGAAGCTGGGTTACGTTTCAAAGAATCGGCATTATTCAATGGCTATGAATTACATAGAGATGGCAGCCTTGATATTGAGAAAGGCACAAAAGGCGGGCAGTTACGGACACTCCATGCAACAGATTCAGTGAAAGAGTTGGTGAAATATGTAAAAGATTTTAGGAAAGAATACGGCCTTTCGAAATCATTAATTCCCGATCAGTATGACTTTAAAAAGTGGCGGGACTTTGCATACAATACCGTTAAAACGTTCAACAATGAAAATAATGCAAGTTATAATTTTCATGCGAACAGACACAGCTATGCACAGCAAAAATATCATAACCTGACAAATACATTGCCGCCTGTAAAATCAGGATATACTAAACAGGATCAAATAAAGTATATTGCTGAGAAAAATAATATTGGCATGGAACAGGCAAAAGAACTTGATTATAATGCGAGAATGCAGATATCTGAAGAATTGGGGCACCATCGGCTTGATGTAACAAACTATTACCTGGGTAAATAAAATGCAGAAAAATAAACTATTTGAAGAATTTAACAGAAAGTACAAATTAAAAGGTGCAACTTCGACAGTTAAGCAGGATTACCGCTTAATAGAAAATTTTTGCCAGATCATTACAGAAAAATATCCTGCGCTTAAGTCCATCGATTCATTAAGCATTACCCATCAAAACGCTTTTTACAAAGAACTGTATAGAAAAGTGCAAACAGGTGAAATGTCGAAAAATTATGCTAAAGACTGCCTTTATGCGGTTAACAAACTTTACAGAAAGATTGGCAAGCCTGAATTGTGTTATGATGTACAGAAAATAACAAACAGTATGGATGGGAAAAGAAAAATTACAGTAACTAAAGAAGAATTTGGAAACATAAAGCTATGGCGAAGAAAATATGGCAAAATATTGCCGCCTGATTGAAATTTTTATTTTTTTCCTTGAATTAATCATAGTGTAGACCATGTTAGTATTATTCTACCCATAAAGGGATCAAAGCAAACCTTAAATGTTTGCCCAATTAGAGTATTAGACTGTTCAAAAATAAGTCTAATGAATAGTGTATCAACCGATACATCAAAGATAATCATTAAATCAAGCATTATTATATGCTTCATACACTGTTCGCACAAACAATTTTTTTGTGTGTAATTCCCCATGTAGAATTCTGTAAACACAAAAAATAAAAAATATTTACGCGGTGAGTGCTTTATAGAATTCTGAGAATATTTTTCAGGGTGATGACCCTGATTTCTTGTTTTGAAAAGGAGTTAGCATTATGAGTAACTCAGGGAATTTGAGAAATCAGGGGTTTAAGGACTACCGTCTATTGAGGCTGAAAGAAGTTCTGGAAATTATTCCTGTCAGTGAGTCAACATGGTGGGAGGGAGTAAGAACAGGCATTTTTCCGAAACCTGTCAAACTGGGACCAAGAATTTCTGCATGGAAGGAGAAAGAAATAATCAAATTGGCAGAAGAGGGTACAGAGAGAGAAGCTGTTTAAAAGTGGACTTTTAGTATAGCTTCTGGAAAATATCGCGGGGAGCTTTTTTGATAAATGCTTCATCGGCTGATAATAATTCATCGAGATAATCTGCCCAGTGTTGGAGCATAATTTTACGCTCCTGAAGATATTTTGCTTTATTGTAAATTCCCCTGATTTGGTTTCTGTCTATGTGTGCCAGTTGTTTTTCGATTATTTCAGAAGGCCAGCCCTGTTCGTGTAGCAGGGTGCTGGCTGTTTTTCTGAGGCCGTGGGCTACAAGTTCTTCCTTTGAATACCCCATACGCCTTAGTGCCATATTTAAAGTGTTGTTACTCATCGGTCTTTGGTTTGTTGAAGTGGATGGAAATATATATTCAGATCTATCAGTGAGCGGGTGTAGCTCTTCTAATATATTTAAAGCCTGTTTTGATAAGGGGACTACATGAGGTTTCCGTTTTTTCATTCTCTCGGCGGGGATGTTCCAGCATCTGTTCCTGAGATCTATTTCCTCCCACTTTCCTTTTCGTAATTCACCAGGTCTTAAAAGAGTCAGCATTA
>DDHP01000086.1:9625-11718 GCA_002338145.1 Deferribacteraceae bacterium UBA1873
CAGTATTTTTACTTCAGATAACTCTGTTACAGCAGGGAATTCATTTTTTGATACAGGGGATAAAGCCCCCTTTATTTTGGCTGCAGGGTTATCTTCACTGATACCACTTGCAACAGCATATACAAAAATTTGATTGCAAATTTGTAATACTCTGTGGGCTGTTTCCACAGCACCTCTTTTTTCGATGCGTCTTAAACATTCGAGTAATGATCGGGGGGTTATGTCATTGATTTGAAAATTGCCCAGCCACGGGAGAATATTTTTTTCAATACGCCGATAAGTCGTTTTCGCATGGTTTTCAGTCCATTGGCTTTTATTTTTTTCGTACCATTCTCTAAAAACGGCTTCAAAAGCTTCTTTCTTTGTATTAGCAGGTCTGCCATGAGCCAACGCTTTTCTCTTTTCAAGTACAGCTTCTCTGGCCTCTGATAAGGAGACTTCAGGATATCTGCCGATGGAAAGCATTGTGTATTTTCCGTCATATTTTTTATATCTGAAACGCCACAATTTTTTGCCTGCTGGGGTCACTTCCAAGCATAAACCGTTTCCGTCGCTTATTCTGTAAGTTTTGGACTTGGGTTTGATTCCCTTGATCTTAGTAGTTGTCAGTTTCATTTAACTTCCTCATATTTAAGTTAAAATTGCTATATTGAGTATAATATTTTGATTACACTCAATATACTCATAAATCTACTCAAATAATTTTCGGATGTCAACATTTTTTGTCGGAGTCTATCGGAGATTAAAATGGATAATTTGTTGTAAAATCGGGGTTTTTGAGGATGTTTGGGATTGCCTCAAAGTCTGTTGAAATGGAGGTGGCGGGAATCGAACCCGCGTCCGAGTTAAGTTTCAATTTAAGGCGGCTACATGCTTAGTCAGCGTTTGAGATGTCCCATTTCTTCTGCCCGCTGACAGGTGGAAGAAATGGTTAGCCTCTTAAGTCTTACTCACTTTTTAGAGGCATCAAAGTGAGCCAGCCTGCTGGGTTGGCGCCCTTTGCAAAGTCACAGGCAAACTTTGCAAGGACGTCGCTGCTATCTACGCAGCAGCGAGTGCAAATTCGTCGTTTGCAACTATTATGGTTCGGCTGTTTTACGAGGTACCGAACCTCGGCATGCTCCTTAAACCTACACTTCCCGTCGAAACCATTTCACCCCCCTTTAAGGGTAAAAAAGTGACGAAAAATTTTCCGCCCGGAAGCGGACATCTTTTCAAACATCCTTGGATAAAATAACATATTTAAATTTTGATAAATTGCAAGGGGTATTTTAGTTCAACGTAAAACGTAAGATGTAAGATGTAAAACCTATTACCTGTATATCAAAACCTATCCACCTACTTTACATTTAACACTTAGTCCTTATCGCTTTACATTTTACACCTAACACTTAACACTTAACACTTAATACTAATTACTTCTAACTACCCCAGTGAAATAGGCTTACACATTTCACGGGGCAGGCCTCAAACTACTTTATCTTGTATTTATTTTTCAGATCCCTGTTGATGTCTCTTTCCATGTCCTTGCGTTTTATCGTTTCCCTCTTGTCGTGCAATTTCTTACCTCTTGCCAGAGCTATTTCCAATTTTATAAGATTATTTTTCAGATAAAATTTCAAAGGAATTACTGTCAGCCCTTTTTCATTCGTTTTGCCCATTAACTTGTTAATTTCTCTTTTATGGAGCAGTAATTTTCTTGTTCTTGTCGGGTCGTGGTTCTCAATGTTTGCCTGGGTGTATGGGGAAATATGGCAGTTTATGAGAAATGCTTCACCATCTCTGATTTTTACATGGCTGTCTTTGAGGTTAATTTTACCGTTTTTTGCCGATTTTACTTCCGTACCCAGAAGAGAAATACCGGCTTCAAACTTTTCAAAAATCTCAAAATCGTGATAAGCCTTTCTGTTTGTTGCCAAAACTTTCATCAGATTTCCTCTTGTTTAATGTGTTCCACATATTTACCGGTCAAAGGCCGGTGATAGGAGTAAAAATTTAATTTCGTATGTTTGTAATAGTTTGTCAATAAGTAAAGCTGTGATTGGCAAATGTGTTTTCCAGCAGAAACACGAAGATATTGATGTGTTCCACAT
>DDHP01000086.1:11955-52246 GCA_002338145.1 Deferribacteraceae bacterium UBA1873
GATGTGTTCCACATCTTTATCAGCTCTTCAAGCCAGTGCTGGTTGAAATAAAAAAGCCACCTTTAAAGGCGGCTTTAAAAAAACGGGGACGACGAGACTCGAACTCGCGACCTCCGGCGTGACAGGCCGGCGTTCTAACCAAACTGAACTACGCCCCCAGCTTGTTAAAATGGGCGGTACAAGGATCGAACTTGTGACCCCCGGCTTGTAAGGCCGGTGCTCTCCCAGCTGAGCTAACCGCCCGATAATATTTTTCCTGCAATAGCTTCAAGCAGGTTGTAAAGCGTCCCCAAGGGGATTTGAACCCCTGTTGCCGGCGTGAAAGGCCGGTGTCCTAGGCCAGGCTAGACGATGGGGACATATAGCAAACAATGAGCCGTGTAGGGATCGAACCTACGACCCGCTGCTTAAAAGGCAGCTGCTCTACCTACTGAGCTAACGGCTCATTAACTTTCAAACTTCCTGTAAAAGGGCGTTTGCGGTGCTCCTTAACGACAGGAAGCAATTTATAACAAAACAGCTATTCGTTGTCAACTAGTTTTTTCTAAAAAATTTCATTGATTAAAATTGTTTCTTCTCTGTCTGTCCCCACCGATATCAGAGCGTATTTTATACCAAGATAGTCTTTGATATATTCAACATATGCTTTTGCATTTTCAGGCAGTTCATTATAGGTTTTAACCTTTGTTATATCTTCCTTCCACCCTTTAAATGTTTTATATACCGGTTTACAGTGTTCCAGAATCTTTATTTCAGGCGGGAACGTGTCATAAACCTTTCCTTCATATTCATATCCAGTGCACACGCGGATTTCATCCATACCTGATAAAACATCAAGTTTGGTAAGAGCAATGTACTTTATCCCGCTGAGAAGTTTTGAATATCTCATCGCAATAAGGTCAAGCCAACCACACCTTCTCGGTCTTCCGGTTGTAGCTCCGTATTCACTTCCGGCTTCTCTCAGCTTTTCACCTTCTTCTCCATGAAGCTCCGAGGGAAAAGGGCCGCTTCCCACACGGGTGGTATAAGCTTTCATAACACCCACTACGTTTGTGAGATGAAGAGGAGACAAGCCTGTGCCTGTAAATGCCCCTCCTGCAGTTGGGTTGCTGGAAGTTACAAATGGATAAGTGCCATGATCCACATCCAGCAATGTCCCCTGGGCACCTTCCAGCATAATTTTTTTATTTGATTCGGATAGTTCATTTATAAGATAGCTGGTTTCACTTACATATGGTTTTAGAATTTCAGCATATTTACGAAAATCACTGTAAATTTTTTCCGGATCCAATGCATCAAGACCATGAATTTTTGTGGCTATTTCATTTACTTCTGTAACATTTTGAAAAATCTTTTCCTTCAAAACATTTTCGTCATAAAGATCACAAACTCTTATCCCGACTCTGTTCATTTTATCGGCGTAGGCAGGACCTATACCTCTACCTGTTGTGCCTATTTTTTTACTGCCTTTTTTAGCTTCTGAATGTTTGTCAAAAAGCTTATGGTAGGGCATTATTAAATGAGCTCTTTTGCTTAAAAACAACCTGTTGTCAAATTCTATACCACGCTTTTTCAAATCATCAATTTCTTCTATCAATGCTTCAGGATCAACAACAACTCCGTTACCTATGATGTTTTGTTTGTCTCTATGCATTATACCGGACGGAACAAGATGAAGTATATACTTTTCACCTTTAATAACCACAGTGTGACCGGCATTGTGTCCCCCGGAGAATCTCACTACGACATCCGCCTGTTCAGTATAAATATCAACAACCTTTCCTTTTCCTTCATCGCCCCACTGGGCTCCCAAAATTAATGTAGTACTCATAAGTTAAACCTCACATTATAATGTTTTTGAATCTGTATCTGTTCTTTAACTGCACTATATTGTTATCATTTTCAGTCCAGAAAACTTTATTGCCTTCATTGCGCAACTTTTCAGCTTTGAAAAAATTGTCCCGGCCTACAATAAGGTAATCGTATAACTCTGCGTTGGAGTCGTAGCGGTATAAAGGTAAAATTTCTTCGATATTATAAGCTAATCCACACGCTGTCATGTTTTGCCCGAAATTATTCATTAAGGAATCATATCTGCCTCCGCTACCCAATACAGAGCCAGTGGTATAGTTTATTATATCTATATTCATGCCTGTGTAGTATCCGGCACCCTTTGTTTCTCCTATATCAAAGATAATGGAATTTCTTAGAGATTCAACTTCTTGAGCTAACGAATAAATTTTTTTCAGATAGCTGACTCTTTCAGATAAATTTTTATCAAACATACATTTGCTGTACAACTCATCCAGTATATCGCAGCCTCCGAAGGCCAAAGGAAGATAGTTCAGCAGAAGGGAAAGCTCTTTGGAAAAATTTGCTTCTTTTGTAAAATGTTTTATTTTATCTAAATTTTTTTCTGTCAGAAGCTTGATATATTCTTCGCTTTCGGACGCAATTGTTGTAAGCAACTGGATAAAATGCTGATCACCAATGACAATTTTGTAATCAGAAACACCAAGTTCTTTCATTGTTGCAGATGCAATACTTAAAAGTTCCAGGTCTCCGTAAAGCTCGCTGCTGCCGAAGTTTTCGAAACCCACCTGGTATTTTTCCGACTTAAGGCCCTTGTCTAAATTTACATTTCTAAAAACCCGACCTTTATACTGTAATCTTAAAGGTGTTGGATAATTTCTCATGTAAGTGGATACCATCCTGCAAACCTGAGGGGTAAAATCAGGTCTTAAGACCATAGATTTGCCGGAATTTCTGTCAATAAAACGGATTATGTTTTCATCTCTGAAATCCCATGTGGTGTATTTTAATATTTCATAATATTCATACAGTGGAAGAAAAATTTCAGAATAGCCATAGTTTGCCAATGTTGTCTGGATTTTGTTAATAAGGCTGTTTGTTTTTTTGGCCCGTTCTGGAACGTGACTTTTATGTGTTGTCATATAATATCCTATAAATATTCTAACATAAATTCTTCCGCGGCAGCTACACCTTTACCCATTTCTATATCCAAACCGGCTTTTTTAATACCCATTTCAAAAGCACTAATGGCAATGATTGTGTCAAAAAAATCGTGATAACCGAGATGGGAAATTCTCACAATTTTGCCTTTGAGATGATTCTGTCCCCCGGCAAAAGTGATACCGTTTTCCTCTCTCATTGATTTAACAAACGCTTGTCCGTCAAAATTTTCCGGCATAATAATGCCTGTGGCTGCATTGGAGGGTAAGTCCTTGGCCAGCAATTGAAAACCGAGTGCTTTGACTGCTGCGCGTGTGGCTTCAGCACAGATATAGTGCCTTTTGTAGACATTTTGCAAACCTTCTTTTTCCATAATACCTAAAGCTTTTCTCAACCCGATTATAAGACTTACTGCAGGTGTATAGGCTGTTGTATTCTGGGTTTGAGCTTTTCTTTCTTTCTGTAAATCAAGATAAAATTTAGGTGTTGAAGATTTTTCTACAAATTTCCATGCTTTTTCAGAGAGTGCAACAAAAGCAAGGCCCGGAGGCAGCATGAAAGCTTTCTGTGAGCCTGTTACTAAAATATCTATTCCCCACTCATCCATTTCTGTTTCATATACACCTACGGATGTTATCCCGTCTACAACAAATATTGTGTTATCTCTCAGATTTACTATTTCAGCTATCTCTTTTATCGGATGGAGAACAGTAGTGGAAGTTTCACTTGCCTGCACAAATACACCCTTAATTTCAGGGTTTGATATTAATTTTTCCTCTACCTGTGCTGCAGTAACTGATCTGCCCCATTCAAGTTCGATACTGTCTACTTCTATATTAAAGCTTTTTGCTATATCAATCCATCTTTTTCCAAATTTACCGGCGTTTACAACTAATATTTTATCCCCGGGATTCATTGTGTTGGAGATAGCGGCTTCCATTCCTGCAGTGCCACTGCCAGCAAGTATTAAAATATCATTTTTTGTCCCGAATAGAGGTTTGATTTTTTTTCTGACATCCTCAAAAATTTCAGAAAACTCCGCAGTTCTGTGATGTATCATGGGCTTTGCCATTTCCAACAGCACTTCTTCAGGAACGGGAGTGGGCCCTGGGGAGAGCAAATATTTTTTTAGCATTGTCCACCTCAATGGATGTAATAAACGAGTGCAAGTATTAATACCAAGCTTACCTGCAGGTGTCAAGAAAACGTTATGTTTATACTTTAATAATAGATTATAGGTGGTGCATGGTGGAGACAATGGAATTCTTTGGCTGAAAAGCTGATGACTCATCTCTTGAAATTTAAAAAACACGATATGCCTCAGGGAAGTTGAACAAAAAAGAGTATGAGCGGATGAAAAATTAATTTAGCTGATTTTTTTGTTTACTTGTTTATCCAAATAATACAAATTACATAAATTATGGGCAGATACTCCAGACATTTAAAAATTGTTTTGCTGATTGCCATTATCCTAACCGTTACCACTGTGATTCTTAGCGTTTCCTCTTCACTGCAGTCTTTGAAACGTTATAAAGAAAACCTTGTGGATTTTTCAGAGTTTGTGATGAGGTCCTTTGAGTCTGGAAATCGCGCATTTATGATGAATGAACAGTTTTCCAGAAGAACTATTGAGCAGTTTGCCCAGGATATTTCAAAGCAACAAATAATAGAAGATATCGTCGTTTACTCAGCATCCGGAGAGATTGTTTTAAGTGTCGGTGATCGGAAGTCTTCGTCCTATCAAGGATTACTTGGCAGACGTTCAGATGACATTGATATGGTTGAGATGGAGGATTCGTTTTTTCTGTTTAAAAGGTTTAATCCCTTTGCCGGTATGCCTATGGGCCGTATGGGTGGGCATATGATGGGTGAGGGGATGATGCATATGTGGAATAATGATGATGGCTATTCAGAAGATTATTATATAGGTATCTTACTGAATAAAAGTGAATATTCCTCAATACTGCATAAGTCGATTGTTGATGTCTCGCAGGTGATTATCCTGGGATTTTTGCTTGTAATTATTTTCTTTTACAGTGTCAGAATTATCGGGGAGTATGAGAGAAAAAACAGGCAGTTACAGATAGTGGAAAGGGAAGCTGAAATCGGCAAGTTTGCCAATGTCCTGGCGCATGAAATAAAAAATCCTTTAAGTTCCATGCGGGGTTTAGTGAGGTTCTCCGCCAATAAAACGGAAAATGTTGAAATTGCTGAATATTTAAACAGTGCTGTGGAGGAAATCGACAGGCTGAATAAGATTGTGAATGATTTTCTTAGCTATGGCAGGGAAATGAATGTGAATTTCAGCAGTGAGGATATAATAGATTTGCTTAACCATACATTAAGTTTATTGAAACATGATATAGAAGACAAAAATATCGATATTGTAATGGAAGGAAGTACATTTGCAGTTTTTGCTGATAAAGACAAACTTCTCCAGGCAGTAATGAATATTCTCCTAAATGCGGTGCAGGCTTCTCCTGAAAATGACAAAATATCTATCCTTATGAACAGTAAGGAAAAAAGTGTAGTTGTAAAAAACAATGTAACAGAAAAAAAGGAGCTGGATAAAGACAAGTTGTTTGAGCCTTTTTATACTAATAAAGCAAAAGGATCTGGCTTGGGAATGGCTATTGCCAAAAAAATAATGATGTTGCATTATAGTAATATCTATGTGAAAAGTACACAACCGTTTGTGGTTGAACTGAACTTTTCAAATCAGAAATCAAAGGATATACTAAAATGAGCAGGAAGATTCTTGTTGTTGATGATGAGAAAAACCATAGGCTGATGCTGAAAATTCATTTGCAGGAAGCGGGTTATGATGTTTATGAAGCCTCTAACGGGATAGAAGCTCTGGAAGTAATTGATGAAAATCATGTTGACCTGATTTTGCTTGATATAAAAATGGATTTGATGGATGGCTTTACCTTTTTATCTCATGCTAAACAAAAAGGTGCAGAAGGGATTCCGGTAATAGTTATTACTGCATATTCTAATGTAAAAACTGCTGTCAAAGCTATGAAATTGGGTGCTGTTGATTTTATTTCCAAGCCGGTTAATACTGATGCATTGATAGAGTATGTTGAAGCAAATTTACAGGAGGCTTCCTCTGACGGAAAGGCCACCGGCGGAAAGCAGGTGCTAAAGGATTATAAATTTGACGGTGTTTATTCTGAGGAAGGTCTGGGAAGTATTATTGAAATGCTGAAGATGGTGGCACCTACCGATGCCACTGTTCTCATCACCGGAGAATCGGGAACAGGGAAGGAATTGGTTGCCAAATCAATTCACGATAATTCCAACAGAAAAAACGGCCCATTTCTTGCTGTGAACTGTGCTGCACTTAATGAAAATCTTATTGAAAGTGAAATGTTTGGACATGAGAAAGGAGCATTCACCGGAGCAACTTCCCTGAAAAAAGGTAAGTTTGAGTTGGCGGATAAGGGTACTCTTTTTTTGGACGAAGTGGCAGAGCTGCCAGTGGTAACGCAGGCTAAGCTGCTAAGAGGCATACAGGAAAAAGTCTTTGAAAGGGTCGGAGGGGAAAAGAGTTTAAAATCTGATGTCAGGATAATTGCAGCGACTAACAAGGATTTACAACAAATGGTTGACAATGGCGATTTCAGGGAGGACCTTTTTTTCCGGCTAAATGTATTCCCTGTGAAATTACCTCCGCTTCGGGAAAGAAAATCTGAAATTCCTATGCTTGTGGAGTATTTTATAAAAAAATATTCCCATTCCTTCAATAAGTATGTAAAAGGCTATACCAGAGATTATATGGATAAATTATTGAAGTTCAGTTTTCCAGGTAATATAAGGGAGCTATCAAACCTGGTGGAAAGAAGTATTATTCTCTGCAATTCTGATATGTTGGAGGCTGCTCATCTGCCAGAGCCAGATACTAATACGGCAAAAAATAAAAGTATGGATATAAAGGATAATGAGCGAATGCTGATTTTGAAGGCTTTAAAGCAAACAGATTATAACAAAACCAAAGCAGCTGAAATCCTGGGTGTATCCAGGAGAACCCTTCATAATAAAATAAAAGAATATGAATTAGAGGTGTGAGACATGTCAGAGAAACTTTGGGGAGGCAGATTCAATATGCCAACCCATAAAATGGCTGAGGAATTTAATGCATCAATACATTTTGACAAACGGTTGTATAAATACGATATAAAGGGAAGCCTAGCTCATGTTTCCATGCTGGCAAAACAGGAGATTATTTCCCGAGAAGAAGCGGAAATTATAAAAACAGCGTTACTGGAAGTTGAGAAAGAAATTGAAAACGGTGAGTTTACATATCGTACTGAAGATGAAGATATACATATGGCTATCGAAAAACGTCTGCATGAGATAGCGGGACCTGTGGCCGGCAAACTGCACACAGCCCGTAGCCGTAACGATCAGGTGGCTACGGATTTCAGGATGTTTCTCAGGGATAAAATGGCGGAAATAATGGAGTCTCTAAAAAAGCTTATGAAAGCTATTGTTGATAAATCTGAAAAAGAAATAGATGTGTTAATGCCGGGCTATACACATTTGCAGACAGCTCAACCTGTACTTTTTCCCCATTATGCGATGGCATATTTTCAGATGTTTAAACGGGATTATCTGCGTTTTATGGACTGCAAACGACGTATAAACGAATGTCCCCTTGGCTCCGGTGCTCTGGCGGGTACCACTTTTGATATTGATAGAGAATATACTTCCGAAAAGCTTGGTTTTGACCGCCCAACGGAGAACAGCATGGATTCTGTAAGCGACAGGGACTTTGCCCTTGAATTTCTGTCTGCTGCATCTATATGTGGTATGCATTTATCCAGAATATCTGAGGAAATAATCATTTTCTCAAGTGCCGAATTCGGTTTTATCGATCTCTCCGATGATTTTTGTACAGGCAGCAGTATTATGCCCCAAAAAAAGAATCCTGATATGGCTGAATTAATACGGGGCAAAACAGGACGATTATACGGCAATATGATAAGTTTGTTTACCACTATGAAAGGGTTGCCGATGGCATACAATAAAGATATGCAGGAAGATAAAAAACCGGTTTTTGACAGTGCAGATACACTGGTGTACAGTCTTGAAATTTTTGCTGAAATGTTTTCAAAGATGAAGTTGAATCCCGCAAAAATGAAAAAGTCTGCAGCTGCAGGTTTTTCCACAGCGACAGATTTAGCCGATTATCTGGTGAGAAAAGGGATGCCTTTTAGACAGGCACATAATGTAGTGGGCAAAACAGTTGCCTATGCTCTTTCAAAAAACAAAGAGCTGGAAGATCTTACGCTGGATGAACTAAAACAGTTTTCCGATGAAGTCGATGAGGACATTTTCGCATACATCATGGTTGAAAAATCAGTGGATAGCAGAAACACCGAGGGTGGTACTGCAAAAGACTCGGTAAAAAGACAGATAAAATCTGCCAGGGAGTTTATTCGTTGAATCGTTTGGTATTTTTCCTTATTCTAATTGTTAGTGTTACGAGTTTTGTAGCCTGCGGGAAAAAAACAAGTCCGGTTTCCAAGGATTCATTTTCACTCCCTGTGCCTTCTGAAAAATTGGTAAAATTGACAGATAGCGGCATTAATATTGTAAACAGTTCGGAAAAGTATTTTTTATTTGTTGAAAAAAGTAGTTATGATAACAGCGGCTGTTTAGATGAATTTAAGTTTTTAACACGTTTGGGATATAAAAAGGATTTTTTGGATGACAATGTTACCACTGCTGCTAAGTATGTATACCGTTTGACATACTACGATGAGAAACTGGATATCTTTTCAAAACGAAATAATGTTGTGGTTACATACAGCAAGCCTTTGACTGTCAAGGATTTTCAGTACAATATTAATGAAGACGGGAGCGCAGATATTTATTTGTCATTTCCGGATAGTCTTATGTATTATGCTTTTTTTATCAACAATAAAAAAATTTATGAAGGGAAAAAGGAAAATATTAATGTTGTTCTCGAAAAAAACAAAATTAATAACATAAAGATTGAGTCTTATGATATTTATGGAAATAAAGGGAAGGAATTCACCGCAGTAATAGATATGACTGAGCCCCTGATACTTTCAAAACCAGCCAACGTCAGGACACTAAAAGGCAGTGGCTTTATTCTCATTTCATGGGATGCTGTTGACGGAGCGGAGAAATATTTTGTGTTAAAACAGTCGGATAAGGGTTTTGAAAAGCTGGGTGAAAGCGTAAATAATTATTTCAGATATAAAGATATTCCGGAGCAATGCGAACAATTTGCTGTTAAAGCTTTCTCGGAGCACGGAGAATCCGATATGAGTCTTTTTGAAATATGCCCTTAATAAAGGTTATTTTTGCAATAGGACAGGCGAAAAGCTATTGAAAATCGTTGGAATATAGATATAATTCCTTCCTTAAATATTTACAGATAATCAGCATTTACCGAGAAAATATGGAGTTGCTTAATGTTTCATATTGTAATGCTGTGTGGTTGAGATTAAACATATGAGGTTACTTTAAAGGGGTGAACAATGCTGACAATTTTAATTACCGTCCTGGTATCAACACTTGCGAGTATCGGTATCTATTTTATTTCTTACAGTTACTTCCTTTCTCTGTTGGTGGGTATAATTTTGCTTTTAGGTCTTAATTATTTTATTGGAAGAAAGTTCTTAAACAAACTTACAGAGCTTTTCAAGTCTGTAGAAAAGGATATGAAAGCCAGTCGCTATGATAAAGCTATATCAAGACTAAAGGATGGTTATAAATATTCCAAATGGCAGCTTTTTGTCAAAGAACAGATAAATTCTCAGATCGGTATAATTTATTACATGAAGAAGGATTTTAAAACTGCCAAAGAATATCTGGAAAAAGGTTTTTCCAAAAACTGGCTAGGTATGTGTATGCTTGCAACGATGTATTTCAAAGAAAAGAAGTATGATAAAGTGGAAAAAATTATGGAAAAAGCGGTAAAAGCTGCCAAGAAAGAGGGTTTTGTCTACAGTGTTTACGCTTATTTCTTAACAGAAATGGGGAGAAAAGATAAAGCTATACAGATATTGCAAAAGGGTAGCAACAAAGCTCCTCTGGATGAAAAACTGGAATCCAATCTCGAAAATCTTAAAAATGGCAAAAAAATGAAAATGCAGAATTATGGCGCTATGTGGATGCAGCTGAACATTGATAAAATGCCCCAGGGGGTAAAGCCCTACCAGATGCTTTTAAACAGACAGAAAATCAAACGGAGATAGAGAGTGCTCAAAGATATACAGAGTCTGGGTGATGATCGTAATATAGCAATAGATAATGTAGGTATAAAAAATATTCTGTATCCTATTGTGGTCAAGGATAAAACAAAAGGAATGCAGCATACTGTTGCAAGAATTAATATGTATGTCAAACTTCCCCACAGTTTTAAAGGTACCCATATGTCCCGTTTTGTGGAAATACTGAATAACTATAAGACTGATATAGACATAAGATCCTTTGGGGACATACTGGATGATATGATGAGTGCGCTGGATTCAGAAGAGGCGAGTGTTGAGGTGAAATTCCCATACTTTATCGAAAAAAAAGCTCCTGTTTCAGGACTTGCATCGTTAATGGATTACGAATGTAAATACATTGGTTATGCTACACCGGATAAAAAAGATTTTATTACCTGTGTAAAGGTTCCTGTTGTTTCTTTGTGTCCATGTTCTAAGGAGATTAGTGATTTTGGAGCTCACAATCAGCGCAGTTATGTGGAAATTAAAGTGAGATACAGTAAGATGGTCTGGATTGAGGATTTGGTGAATATTGCTGAATCCAGCGGCAGTGCTCCAATATATTCACTTCTGAAAAGAGAGGACGAAAAGTATATTACCGAGAAATCATATAACAATCCTGTTTTTGTAGAGGATATAGTAAGGAATGTTTCGGGGAAGCTTCTTGCTGATGACAGAATCACATGGTTTGAGGTTTCCAGTGATAATATTGAGAGTATACACAACCACTCTGCGTATGCTCTTGTAACTAGAGATAAAAGAAAGCAAAGTTAACGTTCTTTTTTTGCATTTTTGGTAGGCGGTGTTAAGTGTTAAGAGCTAAGTGCTAAGTGTTAAGTTGCTAAGTGCAGGGTATTAAGTACCTCTACTACCTTCCCTATAACCCATCACGCATCACGGTATCCTGCATTGAGACATTTGAATAATTAAGTTGTTGTCACCCTGAACTTGTTTCAGGGTCTTATAATTTACTGATATCATTAGATGCTGAAATAAATGGTTGCCTACGGCAAATTTATCTGTCCTTAGACAGATGTTACAGCATGACCAAATAGGGTCATTCAAAAGTCTTGCATTACGGTATCACCCATTACGGATTACGGTATCTCGGCATTTACTCATCACCCTTCATCTGTTGTTTTACGTGTACATCCCTCTGTGGATAGGGTATTGTTATTCCGTTTTCTTTGAAGGCTTTGTTTATCCCGGCCAGTAAACTGAATTTCAGTGCCCAGTAGTCAGCAGTTTTTACCCAGGGTCTGAAAATAAGTATTATTCCGTTAGCACCCAGTTCAGTAACTTCAATTTGCGGCTCAGGTTCCTTTAAAACTCTGGAATCTGACATTGCCAGGTTTCTGAGCACTTCTCTTGTTTTTTCCACATCATCCTGATAATCTATTTCAACAGTCAAGTCCAGCCTTCTGGTATCGTGAGCTCCGTAATTTATTATGTTTGAGTTGGTTATGCTGGAATTTGGGACAAAAATCTTTTTATTATCCGGAGTCACCATCTCTGTCTGGAAAAGACTGACTTTATTGACAGTTCCCCCTATTCCTGCAGCCTCAACGTAATCCCCCACTTTAAAAGGTCGGTTGAAGAGCAGCAATATGCCTGAGCCCAGGTTGGAAAGATTACTCTGGAGAGACAAGCCTAAAGCGAGAGTTGCGGCACCAAGTACAGCAATCAGCGAGGTGGTCTTTACACCGAGATTGTTTAGTGCAATTATTATGACTATGATCATTGCCAAAATGTAGATTAAATCTCCCAGAAAATTTGAGAGGGTTTTATCTACATTGCCCCTGGTTGTCAATTTTTTTATAACTCTTTTTAACCACTTTGCCGTTATTCTACCGATGAAAACTATTACTATTGCAAGTATAATTTTAAGACCGTAAGTTATTGCGTATTCGCTAATCAACTGAATGTTCATGCAAACCTCCTGCTAATAAAAAAGTATGAATTTCAGTTCGTGTTAAATGATAATGTTTAATTGTCTTAAATACAACATTTTTTCTCGACAAGCGTTTGAAAATTATTAATATATAACCTATGACTTTGAAGTGGTGTGAGAACTGTAGGCAATATACGGATGTGGAAAAGGTAAACCAAACGCCCGGGATTTTTTTGGTAATTGCTATGATCATTTTTTTCATGCCTGTAATAGGAACGTTTGTGGGGATTCCTTCGCTTATTATTAGTTTTCTATGGTGGCTTAATACCCCTGTTAAATGTATCAAATGCGGAAGCAGAAATATAAAAAAAATAAAGGAGCATGAAAAACCGTCTGAAAATGTACTTATTGCCAGAAAATATGATGAAAAAATAAAGAATCATAATGAAGATACATATTAAATTTTTAAATAGTTATTGCTTTTCGGGTATGTTATAAGTATTATTTTCTCCAGAAAATATTCTGGGTTAAATATCCCTTTGAGAGGCTCTATATGTTTGGTTTGGGAATGACGGAAGTAGTTTTAATATTGGTTTTGGCATTGATTGTGGTGGGTCCTAAAAAATTGCCCGAAGTGGCTAAAGGGCTTGGCAAAGGTTTCGCTGAATTTAAAAAAGTGATGAATGACTTTAAAGATGCAGTGAATATAGACGATATTGATGAATCATCATCATCTTCTTCTTCCTCCGGTTCGAAAAATAAAGATATTTCAGAGGTTTACAAAAACAAATGGCAGCAGGACATACTGCAAACTGAAGATGAAAACAACGAAGATAAGGAAAGCGAAAAAACAGATAAAACAGAAGAATCTGATGAAAATGTAAAACGTGAAAGCAGGGATACCTAATGGCGGGAATTGAAGACAAAATACCTCTGACTGCCCATCTTGAAGAACTTCGCTCCAGAATCATAAAAATAGTGATTTTACTGATTATCATTTTTTCTTTCTGCTACTGGCAGAGTGAGTTTTTACTGAAGTTTGTTACTGAACCAGTAGTGAGGAATTTGCCGGAAAATTCTTCGATGGCAATGTTAAAGCTTACAGAGGGTTTTTTTACTGAGCTCAAGCTGTCGTTAATTGCAGCTGTTTTTTTTGGCATGCCGTATATATTGTATCAGCTTTGGAAATTTGTTGCTCCGGGGCTTTATGCTCATGAAAAAAAATATGTGGTTAGTTTTGTTATTGTATCATCACTTTTATTTTTTCTGGGCGCGGCTTTTGCATACTATATAGTTTTTCCTTTTGGTTTTAAATTTTTCCTTAATTATGCCAAAGGTGATGTTATCGCTTCACTTTCGCTTCAATGGTATCTTTCCTTTGTTGTTCGTCTTATTCTGGGTTTCGGTATTATATTTGAACTGCCTGTTTTTGTTTTGTTTCTATCAAAAATGGGACTTTTAACGGCTGATTTTATGAGAAAAAACAGACGTTATGCAATTGTGCTTTTGTTTATTGCTTCTGCGATTTTTACACCGCCGGATGTTTTTACTCAAATGATGATGGCAGGGCCTCTTATACTGCTGTATGAAATAAGTGTTTATGTTGCCAAAATATTTGGCAGAAAAAGCGATTTGAGTGAGGATGATATATATGAGTGAAGAGCTGAGGGATAAATTTGGGCGGAGCTATAAATATCTGCGGATATCCGTAACAGACCGATGTAATTTCAAATGCAAATACTGTATTCCTAACGATGATTTCCGGTATTTATCACACAATAAGATACTCCGTTATGAAGAAATGCTCTTGGCTGTCGATGCTTTTGCTCAACTGGGTGTGAATAAAGTACGTATAACCGGAGGTGAGCCTCTTGTCAGAAAAAACATTTCTTTCTTTCTTAAAAAAGTGAAAGATATCCCCGGAATTAAAGAAGTCACGTTAACGACAAACGGTTCGCTTTTGCATAAATTTGCAAAGGATATACATGAGGCGGGGATTAACCGAATCAATGTCAGTCTCGATTCTCTTCGTGAAGACAGGTACTCCTTTATCACCGGAGGATTTGATCTCAAAACCATTAAAAGCGGTATTAATATAGCCAAAGAGGAAGGTATAAAGCCCATTAAGGTTAATACAGTCGTTATTCGGGGTTTTAATGATGATGAAATAATAGATTTCTGTGATTTTGCCGCCGATAATGATATTGTTGTTCGTTTTATAGAGTTTATGCCTATCGGTAATTCGGCGGGATGGCATAAGGATAATATTGTTACAGGTAAAGAGATAATTGATATAATATCTAAAAAATACAGTCTGGAAAAAGTTGAAAGAAAAGAAATGGAGGGGCCTGCCAAAAACTTTAAGCTTGCAGGCGGTGGCATGATAGGTGTGATAACGCCGATATCACAGCATTTCTGTTCTGAGTGTGATAAAATAAGACTTACTGCAGACGGTAAAATCAGACCATGTCTTTTGTCAGATGATGAAATTGATGTGAGAGAGATAATAAGAGGCGGCTGCATAGAGGATATAAAGAGGAAAATCAGGGAGAGTCTTGATATTAAACAACAAGAGCATCACTTGAGTAACAGAAGCTGCAGAGAGCTTTATAAAAGGACGATGTCCAAGATAGGAGGTTGATATCAATATCAAATACGGCCCAAAAAACCTTGCTTTTAACAGTGAACAGAATATTGAAATTCTGGACAGGGAATTCAACGAACCGGTTTTAAGCAGCCGGGAAATTTTTCAGAAAATAAATTCTGCCCCCCATTACAGTGAAGGAATAGATGAGATGTTGCAAAAGGCTACCTCGATTTTAATAATATTGCCTGATATAACAAGGAAGTCGGGTGCCTGCTTTTTTCTGAAAGAGCTTATCCACAGAATAGAGTCATACGGAAAATCATTTTCTTTCATTTTTGCTGTGGGTACCCACAGACCACTCACTGTTGAAGAGAAAAAGGAAATTTTAACGGATGAAATATATGAGAAATATTCACAATATATTATAGATCACGATCCGGATGATACTGAGAATATGACATATTACGGCAAGACGAAACATACAACTCCTGTACTTCTGAATAATGCATATTTTAAGCACGACACAATAATTCCTATAGCGTCAATAAGTTATCATTATTTTGCAGGTTTTGGCGGCGCAAGGAAGATGATTCTGCCTGGGATAGCTTCCCGTAAGAGTGCTATGAACAATCATAAGCTGGCTCTTGAAGAGAGGCTGAGAAAAAGAAATCCTTATGCCTGCACTGGTAATCTAAAACAAAACCCTGTGCATGATGACATTGTTGAAGCTGTTATGATTGCAAGGGCAGGGAAGAATTTCTTCGCCATAAATACGATTTTGAATGATAAAGGCAAAATCGTTGATGTGGAAGGTGGTGATCTGTTTATCTCACATATCAAAGCCTGTGAGCGCTTAAAGGAGCTTACAAAGGTTGAGGTGTCAGATAAATACGATTTTGTTATATGTTCCTGTGGCGGATTTCCAAAAGATATCAATATGATACAGGCTCAGAAATCGATAGACAGGGTGAAGAATATTGTGCGTGAAGGCGGTAAAATAGTTTTCTTTGCCGAATGTAGAGACGGCTACGGCAATGAAACATTTGAAAATTTTTTTGATTATCCTTCTTCAACAGAAATGGTCAAAAAGCTTTTTGAGGAGTATAAAATAAACAGGCAGACTGCTTTTAATCTGCGGAATATTACAGAGCACTTTGAATGCTACCTGTACTCCCGTTTTGATGAAGAAGAGAGTAAACGCATGGGATTCGTAAAGATAAATGATACCGGTGAAATTAATGAACTCTTAAAAGAGGGAGAAAGGGTTGCCTTTGTGCCCAATGCCTCGCTGGTTTATTTTGAAAACGGGTAAATGCGTTATGGCTGAGTTAGTTTACCCAAAACTTAGCACACGTGGTATATCCTTTTGCTATATTGTCTCTTAATATACGATGACAAAATACAAGAATTTGTCACCTCGAGCGGAGTCGAGGGCTCTCTATTCTTATATAACAAATATATCTGTGTTTCTGCTTAAGATGCTTTTGATTGGGGAACAATTTTTTTGTGCATGACAAACTTGGTTTCTTCATCAGATACTTTATACTCAACAGAATCCATGAGCTGCTTTATGATAAAAAGCCCTCTGCCTTTATCCTGATAAGGCTCTGGTGTGCTAACTGCTTCCAAATCAAAGCCTGAGCCGTTGTCTGATACTTCCAATGTCAAAGAATCATCTATAAGCTCCAATTTAACTTTAACATAGTGTTCGGGGTTGTTTTTACAGCCGTGTAAGATTGCATTCGATGAAGCTTCTGTTAGTGCAAGATTCATTTGAAAAGCAAGATCACTAATATCGCTCCCGTTGTTTAAACATTTTTGTAGAAATACTTCCACCAGGTCTCCCAGCATGGAGAGCAATTTAATATCGCTTGGGATAGTTATTTCAAGTACTACAGGATTTTTTGACATTTACATATCCTTTTTGGCTGACTCCATATCAGGATAAATTTGTAAGATTTGTGTTAGGCCGGTGGTTTTCATGATATCCATTATCTTATTACTTAGGTTGGCGAGTTTTAAATCAACATTATTGTTGGCAGCTTGCTTGTGTAAATAGACCAGTGCACTTAACCCGGAACTGTCAATAAACTCAAGGTTTTTAAAATCTATTATAGAGTCCTGGTTTTTTATCAAATGGAAAACCTCCTCTTTAAACTCCTGAGCATTACTTGCATCTATCCTTATATTATTAATCTCAACTATTATAGTGCCATTTTCAGAGAAACTGCTCATTTTCATTTGCATAACCTTTATAGTATTTTTCTATTCTTTACTACTATTATATAGCACAAAATAAAATTTTGCCATATTTCTTTGAAAAATATTAGACATAATATATAATCAATGCTAATAAAATGTCTGAAAATGCTGGTAAAGCAGGAACGCAGATATATTTGTTATATAAGAATAGAGAGCCCTCGACTCCGCTCGAGGTGACAAATTCTTGTATTTTGTCATTTCGACCGGAACCGCGCACTTAACGCTTTAAGTGCGTGGGGAGAGATCTCTTTTACTTAATGCTATATGCTAAATAATATGCAATTATGCTTAGTAACCTCTTCGACAAAAATAGGGGGGCCGGATGGAGAATATTTTTATTATTGGACATAAAAATCCTGACAGTGATTCGATTTGCTCAGCTATTGCCTATTCTTACCTGAAAAACAGAATTGATTCGGAAAATCGGTATATACCAATGCGATGCGGGAATATAAACAGCCAGACCAAGTTTATTCTTGAGAGTGCCGACATGAATGCACCGGCTTTTGTCAGTGATATTTATCCAAAGGTAAAAGACGTAATGTCGGATAATGTCGTATCATCCGATGAGAACTCTCCGGTTTTTAATGTGATGAAAAATATAGAAGATTTGAAAATACGGATGACACCTATTGTTGATATAAATAGAAAAATTGAAGGAATAGTAAGCATACTGGAAATTACCGATTATTTTATGTCCGATAACTTATTGAAAAAACCTGTATATATATTCAGACCTGAGAATTTTAAAAAGGTAATAGATGGTTATTTTTATAAAAAAGGTATATCTCAGGAATTTTCGGCATCGGTAATGGTTGGGGCAATGCCTTTTGAGCGCTACGTAAATCAGATGAAGAAACTTGATTTGAAAAAAACTATTCTTGTAGTAGGCAAGCGAAGGGATATTATTGAATTTGCTGTGGAAAATGAAGTCCCCGCCATTATACTTACGGGGTTTACTTCAGAAGCGGATGTTGATGTTGATTTTGAGAATTACAGCGGATGGGTTTATGTTTCCAACTTAGATACAGCTGAAACACTCCGCAGGCTTGCTCTTACTGTACCTGCCAAGTATCTTATGAGTAGTGATATTCCCGTGATTAAACCTTATAGTGACCTCAGTGACGCCAAAAATGTCATGCTCACCCATAACAGAAGAGGGTTGATTGTTGTGGATGACAATGACGAATTAGTGGGGATTGTGACACGTTCAGATGTTTTGAAAAGTTATAAACAAAAAATGATTATGGTGGATCACAACGAATTGAGCCAGGCTGTAGAAGGAGCTGAATCTGCAGAGATAGTTGAAATTGTGGACCATCATCGGTTGGGCACAATTAAAACAAGTAAACCGATTCAGTTTTTGGCAAAGCCTGTTGGAAGTACATGTTCAATTATTTATGAACAGTTTAAAAATTATGATATTAAACCTGAAAACGGTATAGCAATGTTACTTTTGTCAGGGATATTATCCGATACAGTTATGCTTAAATCACCCACCACCACAGCCTGTGATATATCTTTTGTAGAGGAGCTTTCAGGGATTATTGGTCTGGATTATAAAGAATATGGAAAGGAAATGTTTTATGCTACCGACAGCCTTAAATCGCGGAAACCTTCTTCGGTTATCAAATCTGATTTTAAAGAATATTCTGAATTTGAAAGAAACTTTGGAATAGGACAGGTGGAGGTAGTAAACCTGAATGAAATAGAAGATATGAAGCAGATTTTTATTGAGGCTTTGGATGATGTTTGTAAGGAAAGGAAACTGGATTTTGCTATGCTTCTTGTGACAGACATTATCAATACCAACAGCATCCTTTTAGTAACAGAGTTTAAAGAAGCATCATGGCTGACATACCGGCGTATTGACGAAAATACTTTTGATCTTCCCGGCGTCCTTTCCCGGAAAAAGCAGTTATTGCCTGAAGTTTTAAGAGTTTTGGAAGAGAGAAGTGAAAAATAATATTGATAAAAACAGGTTTCTCGTATATTTTCCTTTGAATGAAAGTATTCAGAGATTTATCCGAATATAATGAAGATATTCAGACAGTTCTGACTATAGGAAATTTTGATGGTGTACATTTAGGCCACCAGAAAATTTTGAATAAAATGTATGAGCTTTCAAAGCAGTACGGCTTTAGATCTGCTGTTTTTACTTTTGAGCCACATCCCATGAAATTTTTCGGAGCGGATGTCCCTATGCTTCAGACCCCCCGTCAAAAGATAAAAATGCTGGAAGATGCCGGTACTGATTATCTTTTTGAGCTGCAGTTTGGTGAAAATTTTGCAAAGATGCCTCCTGATGTTTTTATCAGGGAGATTATTGTAAAAAAGCTGAGAGCAAGATTTATTATTGTTGGTTACGATTATAAGTTTGGCTACAGGCGTAAAGGAGACTACAACCTGCTTAAGTTTTTGTCATCTTCTTATGGCTACACCCCTTTTAAGATAGACAGGGTGGAGGTTGACGGCATGGTTGTTTCCAGCACAAATATCAGAAATCTTATAAGGCAAGGAAATATTACCCTTGCCAATAAAATGCTGGGGAGAGCGTTCAGTCTTGAAGGGATAGTGGAGCATGGCAGTAAAATCGGTAGGCTGTTGGGATATCCAACAGCAAATATTAATATTGAAAATGAAATATTGCCGAAAACAGGTGTTTATGCTTCTAGGCTGTGTGTGGATGGTGTTAAATATAATTCGGCAACAAATATAGGTGTACGCCCCACCTTTGATTTTGATACAGAAGATGTCCGCGTTGAGGTCTTTATTTTTAATTTTCACGGGGATCTTTACGGCAAACGTGTGGAGCTGGAACTCGTTGAATATTTAAGACCGGAAAAAAAATTTGACAGCTTTGATGCTTTGAGAGAGGCTATAGCCTCCGACTGTAAAACAGCTGAAGGTTTGCTGAAATGAGAAAAAAAATAAATGTTTCCTTTATCGGTCTTGGTTGCTCAAAAAACAATAACGACCTGGAATACCTTATGGGGTATTTGGCAGATAACGGTTGCGGCATTGTCAATAATATAGACGAAAGTGATTATATAGTTGTAAATACCTGCGGGTTTATAGAACCTGCTGTATCTGAGGCTATAGAAAATATTGTGGAGGCGGGTCAGCATAAAACCGGCGGTAAAAAGCTGGTTGTTACAGGCTGTATGGTGGAGCGCTATAAAGATCAATTTGCTGCAGAATTTCCGGAAGTAGATTTTTTTACTGGAGTTCATACGCTGGATGAAGCCGCAGAGTTTATTTTAAAAGATTCCCACTTATTTGGGAAAAGGGAAACGTTACCTTCTTACTCTACAAGCAGGATTATTTCCAATTCAGGATATTATGCATATGTTAAAATATCTGACGGATGTAATAACAGATGCAGTTATTGTACGATTCCTTCGATAAGGGGGCACTTGCGTAGCAGAAGTATAGAGGATATCATAGAGGAAGTGAACGGTTTGCTCATGCAGGGAGTGCGCGAAATAATACTGATTTCTCAGGACAGCACAAAATACGGCATGGATTTGTATAAAAAAAGCTCTTTAGTGGAGCTTGTGGAGGAGATTAACAGTATCCCGGGTGATTTTTTTATCAGGCTTTTATACCTTAATCCGGATGGTATTGACAGAGAAATGATTTTGAAATTTGCAGAATTTACCAAGCTTATAAAATATTTCGAAATTCCTGTACAGCATATAAGCGATAATGTGTTAAACAGGATGAACCGAAAGTCGGACAGTTACCATATAAGAAATGTGTTCAACTGGGTGAGGCAGATAATGCCAGAAGTCTTCATCCGAACTACATTTATTGTGGGTTTTCCAGGAGAAACGGAAGCAGATTTTAATATGCTGAAAGATTTTATCATTAACTATAAACCTGACTTCGCAGGCTTTTTTGCTTTTTCTCCAGAAGAGGGGACCCCTGCCTGGGATATGTCCGGATGTATTGATGATGATACAGTGGAAAATCGTATTCACATTCTGGAGAATCTCCAAATGAAAAATACGGAAAAAAGGTTGAATGAACTTAAAAAGAAAGAGATAGTCTCATTTGTGGAAAAAGCTAATGATGATTTTGAGTTTATCCTGGAGGGCCGGTCACTATTTCAGGCTCCTGAAATTGATGGTAAGACATACTTTATAGATGGTGTAGCAACAAATGGCTGGGGTCCTTACAAATGTAGTATTGAAAAAATTAAATATCCGGATATATACTGTAGGATAATATCTGAAGGGGTCACATGATGAAAAAAATTTTAATATTGTTAGCATTCGTAGTTTTTGTTGTCAGCTGTGCGAGCAAAAATCCCAATGAAATGTCTGCTGAACAGCTGCTTAGTTACGGTTTAAATGCATTTGAACAAGCTGATTATGATGAAGCAGCGAAATATTTTGAAAAAAGTATTATGAAGGCGGACACTCCAGAGATAGCAGCTAAAGCCCAGCTTTTTCTGGGTAACTCCTATTTTATAATGGGCGATTTTGCCCAGGCAATTCCCTCATATGAGCAGTATCTTGATTTGTACGAAGGTACAAAAGAAGAAAAGAGGGTTATATTTAGATTGGCATCCTCATATTATAAAATAATTCAAAGTATAGACAGAGACCAAAGCAATACAAAAGAGGCTTTAAAGTACTTCGAAAAATTACGCCAGAAATTTCCTGCGTATGCCCACGAAAAGGGAGTGGATGATACTATCCGGAAATTGAGAAATCGTCTGGCTGAAAAGGAAATGTATGTAGCTGAATTTTATTTCCGTATTGGCAAAGACGAAGCAGCTGAAAAAAGGCTGAAATATATTCTGGAAAACTATCAGGATACAGAAGTATACTGCAAAGCCGCCTTGAAATACAGCGAATATTTGATAGAAAAAGGTAAAAAAACAAATGTTGCTGTTGCTTATCTGAAAAATGTTTTGCAGCAAAACAACGATAAGGAATATTTAGAACGTGCAAGTGAAATACTAAAAAAACTTGAGAGCAACGTTAGTTCGGAATAGAATCTTTTCTATCCTGAAATAACGTAAAAACAAATCCATGTTTGTATTTCTAAAATGTATGTTTAAGGCAAACCGTCCTTATTTCCATGGATTATGTTAAGGTACAAAAATTTTCTAAGATTTATGAGCCACAGGCAGGATTTTGCTGATGTTTATATACGTAAATGAAGCAACTATGGAGGTTAATTAGATGCTGGATTTAAAATTTTTGGTTAGTAATCCCCACGAGGTTAAAGACAATCTTGCCAGACGTGGTGAGGAAATTGACATTGACAGCATAATTGAGCTTAATCAGAAGCGTAAGGATTTTATTAAAGAAGTAGAGGTTTTGAAAAATAAACGTAACGAAGTATCAAAGAAGATTGGCGAATTAAAAAGGCAAAATAAAGATATTTCTGAAATTACAAAAGAAATGAAAACAGTCTCAAACAAAATCTCTGAATACGACAGTGAAATTAAAATGATAGAGGAAGATATAAACGGGATTCTCATAAGGATTCCTAATATGCTTTTACCGGAAGTTCCTGATGGAAAAGATGAAAGCGAAAATATTCTAAGCCATGAATGGGGTAACAGAAGAGAGTTTGATTTTGATCCCAAACCCCACTGGGAGCTGGCTGAAAAACTAAATCTGGTTGATTTTAACAGAGGAGCGAAAATTGCCGGATCCCGCTTTTCTGTTTATATTGGGGCGGGAGCGAAACTGGAGCGTGCTCTTATTAATTTTATGTTGGATAAGCACTCTGAAAATGGATATACGGAAGTTATCCCACCGTTACTTGTTAATTCAGCCACCATGACAGGAACAGGTCAGCTGCCCAAATTTGAGGATGATTTGTTTAAATGTGAAAGGGATGGTTTGTATTTGATACCCACAGCTGAGGTACCTTTAACCAATATATACGCCGGTGAAATTTTGCAGGGGGAAAATCTGCCCCTGAAGTTTATGGCTTATACGCCCTGCTTCAGACGGGAAGCTGGCGCCCACGGTCAGGACACCAGAGGGCTTATAAGGCAGCATCAGTTTAACAAAGTGGAGTTGGTAAAAATTGTCACTCCGGAAACTGCCTGGGAAGAGCTGAAAAAACTGCTGGAAGATGCTGAAGATATTTTAAGACAGCTTTGTATTCCGTATAGAGTGGTTAAACTTTGCAGCGGAGATGTTGGATTCTCTGCGGCATTCACATTTGACATAGAGGTATGGTTGCCCGGTCAGAAATGTTACAGAGAAATTTCCAGTTGTAGTATTTTTACTGATTTTCAGTCGAGAAGGGCTGGAATAAGATATAAAGTAAAGGGTAAAAAAGGTACGGAATATCCTTATACCTTAAATGGTTCCGGTCTGGCAGTTGGAAGGACATTTCTTGCAATTCTTGAAAACTATCAAAATCAGGACGGGAGTATTGTAATCCCGGAAGTACTGCGGCCTTATATGAACAATGTGGAGGTAATAAGCTGAGATATGTCTCCAAGCCTCTGTGTTTTGGGAATGCCTCTAACGGATGATTTCAGGAATACTGACGAAAATATTTCTTCCATCTTGAAGGATTCAGATTTGATTATTGCCGAAGAAAAGAAAGTCGCCCGTAAAGTTTTGGCAAGATGCGGATGCAGAGGCCGCAATTTTTATCTTCTAAATGAGCATTCCACAGAGGCAGATAAATCTGAGTTACTTGACCTGGTAAAACAGAGGAAAATGTCCTGTCTGTTTTCTGATCAGGGAACTCCGTGTGTGGCCGATCCCGGCTATGATTTCGTTAATATGTGCTACGATGCAGGCATACATGTTTTTTCCATGCCAGGTCCTTCCAGTATTACTACAGCATTGTCGGTAAGCGGTTTTTATGCAGAGCGATTTTATTTTGCCGGTTTTCCTCCGAGGGAAAGAACATTGAGAAAAAAGCACATGGAGAAGTTGCTTAACCAGCAGGACACTGTTGTAATGTTTGAGCGTCCATATGTTATGAAAAAATTTGCAGATGAATTAAAAACCTTCAAACGCCGTATAACTGTATGCTACAATCTGGGTATGGACAACGAAGAAATTGTTCGTGGGTTTATCTGGGATATTTCAGACAGACTGAAAGCAATGCCCAAAGCGCCATTTGTTGTTGTCTTGGAGGGTGTGTATGCTTGATGCTAATATACGTGAAATTCTGATGGAAGCTATTGAATCGGTGAAACCTGCAAATATTTTTGATAATGTTTCATGGGATGGTGAGAATTTTTTTGTGAATGGTGACACATATTATCTTGGTGACAAAGAAAATATTTATATTCTCGGCAGCGGTAAAGCTTCTGTTGAAATGGCCAAAAAATTAATGGACATCTTAGATGATAGAGTTAAATCCGGCTTGGTAATATCTCATTATGACGGAGATTTGGGAGATAATTTTGAAGTTCATAAAGCATCCCATCCGTTACCGGATATTTCGAGTTTTGAAGCCGGACGAAAAATGATAGATTTTATATCAGGTTGTAAAAGCAATGATTTTATAATATATTTGTTAAGCGGTGGCACTTCATCCCTTCTTGAATACCCTGCAGATGGTCTTGATATTGCAGATATTGTTCAGGTGACTGATCTCCTTATGAAAAGAGGTGCCGATATTAAGGAATTAAACAGAGTACGGAAAAAGATGTCCCTTATTAAAGGTGGAAAGTTGTCTTCCGCTTTTAAATGTGATGGTATTGTTCTTGTTCTTTCGGATGTGGTGGGAGATGATTTGAATTATATAGGATCGGCGCCGTTTTACGCAGCAGCCGGTATCGGTAGTGAGATTGCTGATATATTCGAAAAATATAACCTGGAAGAGAAAATACCAGGCAGGATTGCAGATATATTACTGAGTTCAGAGTCTAATGTAGGGTATAAATCACTAAATCACTATATCCTGGGCAATAACAGTAAGGCGTTACAGGGAGCAAAGCAAAAAGCTGTACAGCTGGGATTTACACCGTTTATCCTGAGTTCTCTGTTTCAGGGGGATGCGCACAGTGTTGCAGATTTCTTTATGTCAGTGCTGTTATATCATACCAGATTTGAAACAGATATAAAAAAGCCTTTTTGCTTTATTGGCGGCGGGGAAACTACTGTTGAGGTTAAGGGCAGTGGTAAAGGGGGAAGGAATCAGGAAATGGTTCTTTACGCTCTTACAAAAATGCAGGGAGTAAGCAATGTGGGTTTTGGGTGTGTAGGTACTGACGGAATCGACGGCAACAGCGACGCTGCAGGTGCAGTTGCAGTTTCCGATATGCTAAGAAACATAGATATGGATACATTAAAAAATTTTATAAATAATAATGACTCATATACGATTTTAAACAGGCTCGGTACCGTTATAAAAACGGGAAACACAGGGACTAATGTTTGTGATGTATATGTGGGTTTGGTGAGTTAATATGTCTAAATTGCTTGTTTATCTGTTTCTTGCTGCAGGAGGGACTTTTGTTTCGCTGCAAGCGTCTATTAATGCCCGTCTTGCCAAGCAGGTAGGATTTGTTGAGAGTGCTTTTGTTTCTTTTACCGTTGGAGCTATTGCTTTGGGGCTCGTTGTACTCTTTAAAAATGGTAACGGTTTGAAATATATAACTGAAGTGCACCCGGTTTTTTTGACAGGAGGATTGCTGGGGGCTTTTTTTGTGTTTATAATTACATATTCTGTTCATATAACCGGTGTTGCATCCGCTTTGGCTGTGGCTATTGGTGTTCAGCTGTTTGCCGGTTTATTACTGGACAAATATAACCCAATGAATGTAGTGCGTCTGAATGTTAACTGGTACAATGTTTTGGGCGTTATTTTCATTATTATGGGGATAATTTTAGTGACCAGAGGCAGATGAAGTTGACCGGACGGGCATAATAAACTATATTCATATATATATGAAATTATTTTAGAGGAGAGGCTAAACTTATGGAAAAAGATTGGTTAGAGAATTATTCTGAAAAACTGAAAACGATTGGTCACCCTATTCGTCTGAAAATAGTCATGGGATTATTGGAAAATGAGTGCAATGTTACAAAAATCTGCAACGGTCTTAATGTCCCACAGGCCACAACCAGTCAGCATTTGGGTGTACTTAAAAGTAAAGGTATAATTGAGGGAAGGAGAGAAGGAACAACGGTGTGTTATAAAGTTGTGGATAAGGGTATTGCCGAAATGATAAAGAAACTGATTGAGGTCTGCAATATTGAGTTAGACTGCCCCTGATTCATAAATAAATTTGGTGTTTTATGAAAAATTATTCTGAAATGTTTAAATCTCTCGGGGATGAGAACAGATTGCGTATCTTTCTCATGCTTGCAGAAAGGCCTATGTGTGTTTGTGAAATAAATGCAATTTTGAACATTGCACTTTCAACAATATCTGCTCATTTGAAAAATTTAAAATATGCAAGGCTCATTGAAGATTCCAAAGAGGGCAGGTGGGTTGTATATAAACTTGCAAATAATCCTTTTGCCTATGACCTTTTGAATATATTAAAATCTTATTTAAAAGAAAATAATACATTCAGTAGTGACATTGAAAAAGTTAAAAGGATTAATCGCGACAACCTTGTTTGCTGAATTAATTAGAATAAATTTTAACCGGGAGCGCGGACAGGCTCCCGGTGAGATCATTTTCTTGCCGGAGGTGCCATAAACTCGGGGCCCACGGGATTTTTTATTTCTTCAGCTAAGATATTATCTATTACTTTCATATCCTCTTGCGTTATCTGCCAGCCGTAAACGGAGTCGAGATTTTCCACCTGCTCCGGTTTTCTTGCCCCAACCAGGGCTGAGCCTATCTTTGTTTTATCCAAAACCCATCTTATTGCAAGCTGCATTACATTTTTACCGAAACGCTCCTTTGCAAACTCATTTAGTTTGTTCACTGCATTCAGATATTGACTGAAACGCTCTCCTTTGAATTTCGGATCAACTTTTCTTAAATCATCACCTTCAAATTTCCGATCAGCAGTGATTTTTCCTGAAAGAAGCCCCCTGCAAATGGCTCCATAGGTCAAAGGATTGATTTTTTCGTTTATACAAAAGGGGAGTACATCGTTTTCAATATCCCTTTCAAAGAGATTATACGGAGGTTGGGAAGTGTGTATAGGGGCAGTTTCCATAAATTCTTTCATTTGTTCTACAGAATAGTTGCTAACACCTATTGCTCTGATTTTTCCCTTTTCCAACTGTTTTTTTAAAAATGATGCTGTTTCTTCAAAATCTACAAGAGGATCAGGCCAGTGAACCTGATATATGTCTATATAATCTGTCTGAAGTCTTTGCAAAGAATCGTCAAGTTCTTTTTCCAGACGCTCTTCTGAAGAATTCCTGAAGACACCTTTTTGGTTCCACTCCAAACCACATTTTGTGGCAAGAATAATTTTGTCCCTGCTGCCGTACTCCTTTAATGCTTTACCTACGATTTCTTCAGATTTGCCGAAACCGTATACCGGAGCGGTGTCTATAAGGTTTATTCCTGAATCCAGTGCTTTATGAATGGTCATGACTGACATCTGTTCGTCTGTGCCTCCCCACATCCATCCGCCGATTGCCCATGTGCCTAATCCAATACGCGACATTTCAATACCGGTTCCGTTTATTTCAACTGTTTCCATCTCATACCTCCTTTTACGAAAATTTTATCTGTCAATTGTGATTAAAAAACATATAGTTAGTTCATAGATAAATGAAAAATAGAAAGCCGGAGGTACGATAAGTATAATTGCATCTTTATTTTGCATATAGGATTAAGTAAAAGAGATCTCCTTGTCAAACGGCGTCTTAGATTTCTCCGCTCCACTCTGTTCCGGTCGAAATTACAAAAACTGTCACCTCAAGCGGAGTCGAGGGATCTCTTTCTTATATAACAAATATATTTGCGTTTCTGCTTAGTTTTTATCCCTGTTGAATAAAATGGCTCAGAGATATGCCTGTGAGATTCAACGGGGCGAGCAATTACTGAAAAACTGGCTAAAATCAGAGCCCCAAAACATCAAACATAGAGTACAGCCCGGCTTCACGTCCGTTGAGCCATTTTGCAGCGGTAACTGCACCTTTTGCGAAAGTGTCCCGCGATGAGGCTTTGTGCGTAATTTCGATTCTTTCCCCGGCTCCACAGAACATTGCTGTATGCTCACCAACTATATCGCCGCCTCTGATTGTCTGTATTCCTATTTCTTTATCCGATCTCTCGCCTATTAAGCCCCGCCTGCAGTATACTGCATTTTTTTCCAGATCCCTTTTTAGCGTATCAGCAATAATTTCTGCCATTTTCATGGCAGTTCCGCTGGGAGCATCCTTTTTCATCCTGTGATGAGCCTCAATAATTTCAATATCAAAATCTTTGCCGATAGCATTAGTGACCATTTCGAGAATTTTGAATGTCAGGTTGACACCCAGACTCATATTTGGAGCAAAAACAACAGGAATGGATTTTGCAAGGTCTTCTATTTCAACTATTTCATCTTTTCCGAACCCTGTGCTTCCTATAACCAGAGGGATACCGGCTTTTTTATATTTATCCAGATTGCTTAGTGTGACAGCAGCTCCGGTGAAATCTATTGCAACATTTGAGCCGGAAATCTGAAGGATATCATCTTTTATATTTACATTAAGTTTACCGCAACCGGCAAGTTCACCTGCATCCTGACCCAAAAAGGGAGAATCGGGGCCTTCCACTGCAGCCGTCAAAGATGCAGCGGGATCTTCGTTTATCAGGTATGTGATGCGCCTGCCCATCCTTCCGGCTGCGCCAACCATTGCTATGTTTGTCTGGCTCATTCTACACACTCCTTCTTAATGTTTCAAATTAATATTTAAGTCAGTTAATATCTGTCTTAAACGCTCGGTATTGTCAGGCGTCATTTCCACAAGAGGCAGCCTGATTTCGTTCTCAATCATTCCTATAAGATAAAGGGCTTTTTTAACAGGGATGGGGTTGGTTTCAAAAAATAATCCTTTGAAAAGATTAAAAAGTTTGTAATGTATTTTTCTTGCAGCAATAAAATTATTCTTGGCAAAACTTTCACACATCTGCGACATCATGTCGGGGACAACGTTGGTACATACTGATATTACTCCGTTAGCCCCAAGACACATCAGAGAAAATGTCATTGAATCCTCTCCGCTGAGCAGAACAAAATCATCATCAGTATTTTCAATAATTTGTGCCGCCTGTTCAAGAGATGCACTGGCTTCTTTTATGCCGGCAATATTTTTTATCTTGGATAGAGCTATAACTGTATCTGGCAGCATATTAACAGCTGTTCTTCCGGGAACGTTATAAAGTATTATCGGAATATCCACATTTTCAGCAATATGTTTGAAATGTTCATAAAGCCCTTTTTGTGTCGGTTTGTTATAATAGGGAGTTATTACCAAAGCAGCATCGGCTCCTGCTTCTTTTGCATGTTTGGCAAGAAAGACTGTTTCATGTGTACTGTTGGAACCGGCACCGGCGATAACGGGAATTCTACCGTTAACCTGGTCTATAACAATATCTATCACTTTGCAGTGTTCATCATAAGTCAGTGTCGCTGATTCACCGGTTGTGCCGCAGGGGACTATACCATTTGTACCGTTTGATATCTGAAACTCCACAAGCTCCCTCAATCTTGTTTCATCAATTGAGCCATCCTTCATCGGAGTTACGATTGCAACTATGCTACCTTCAAACATGACTTCCTCCTGATTTCAATACTTAAAAGCTTCGCTGTTTAATATACCTTGGTAAATGATTCTTGCCTCACCTTCAAGGAAAAAATTGTTACCTTGTTTATGAATTGTCAATGTGGCGCCGCTTCTTGTTTTGATACTTACAGGAAATTTTACTTTTTCGCAAGTATTTGCCACAATAGCTACAGCTACTGCGCCGGTTCCGCAAGCAAGCGTTTCCCCTTCCACACCCCTTTCATACGTTCTCATGGCAACTTTTGCATCATCTGTAATCTCGTAAAAATTGACATTTGTGCCTGCGGGGCTGTATTTATCGTGAAAACGTATCTTTCTTCCTGTTTCCAGTAAAGGCTCGTTGTCAAGATTTTCAGATTTAATTACTACGTGTGGGACACCTGTATTAACACTTGAGACTTCCAAATGCTTATTGTCTATTGCTATTGAATAGTTAAAGTTTGCATCCAGAGGAGGGGTCATGAGCACCTTAACGCTATTGTCATCTATAATTTCCGCCTTAACTTTTCCGGCTAAGGTTCCAAAGGTCATATTTCTGCCAGCTATGCCTTTAAGATAGGCAAATCTTGCCGCACATCTGGCTCCGTTTCCGCACATTTCAGCTTTTGAACCGTCTGAATTATAAAACAGCCACTTGAAATCATCTTCCTCTGAATTACATATAAGTATTAGACCGTCAGCTCCTACAGAGAGCTGTCTTTTACATAATTTTTCAGCTAAAGCTGAGGCTTTGCTTTCCGGGATTGCATTATCAGTGTTATCGATAATGATAAAATCGTTTCCACCGCCGCTCATTTTATAAAATTCTGAAATCATTGGAAACTCCGATTCAATTATTTTATAACTTTTAAACAATTTTTGGAAATATTAAAAGAGGATTTTTATAGTTTTTCTTCAAATGTAAAATTTTTAGCACACTTTATTTCTTTTATCACTTCATTTTTCAGCTTTGAAATGTTTGCACTAACCTTTGTACTTAATTTCATATCCATTTCAATGTTTTCAACCTGAATACCGTAGAAAACAATTCTTTTCGGCAGATCACCGGAAAGTTCCGATGCAAAGAGTATATCTTTCATACCCATCTGATGAGGGGAGAGTTTGTTTTGAAATACATAATCGAGATTTTTGCCTTCAATTTTGACGACACTTCCCGGCTCCAAATCGAGCTGGACGGAATCTATTATAATAAGATAATCAGCCCACTGAATAAAATGCAGTAAATCCATCCCCAGTGTGCCGCCTTCAATAATTTTAAAATTATCGGAATTATCGAATTCCTTTTGCAGTTCTTTTGCAGTCAAGGCACCGGCAGCATCATCGTTCATCAATAAATTTCCCAAACCCAAAACACATATATTCATAGACAATCCATTAAAAAAGCGGATGTTTACATCCGCTTTTTTATTATTAATCTCTTTTTTTAGCCTTCCAGCCTGAAAAGATGGAGCTGATTTCACCGGATTGAGTCTTGAAGTCGAATAACACAGCACTGTAAATGTGATTAATTACAAAACCACCTATTAGAAACATTACCAGATAGTGAAAAAATCTTATCCACTGATTACTAATTAGTGGGAATATCCAGCCGGTCAATGAATACATCAAGCCGTTCGGATTTGCCTGAGACCACAATGCGAATCCGGTAAACACCTGGAGTATAAAAAGTGTAAAAAGTGCAATATACGCCAGCAGCGCTAACGGATTGTGCCCCAAGGTATGAGGAACTTTTCTTCCTAAGAGGGTATAATATTTGAGATATGCCCAGAAAGTCGATCTGTCGTTTTTATTCAAAGGATTTATAAAAGAATGCCAGCTGGAATAGTAATTGCCAACAAAAAGCCAAAAGAACCTTATGATAAGGCTCATTGCAAACACGATTCCAGTCAGATAGTGAACATAACGGATTGTCCCCATAACATAAACATCAGTGGATATGGGGCCGCTTAAAAAGGGATTATGTATATAATATCCAGTGAAGGACAGTATTATTATACAGAAAAAGTTTATCCAGTGTGTAATTCGCACAGGCCCTTCCCATACGTAAATAAACCTTTTTGCTGCACATTCTTTTGTGCTCATAAATACCTCCTATAGGACTTTGACTTTTGACTTCAGGTCGCCCTTGCCGTCATAAATGTGAACTGCACAGGCTAAACAGGGGTCAAAAGAGTGTATTGTCCTTAAAATTTCCAGAGGACGCTCAGGATCAGCCAAAGGCGTGCCTATAAGGGATTGCTCATACTGTCCTCTCTGCTCGTTAGCATCCCTGGGACTGGCATTCCATGTGGTGGGAACCACAGCCTGATAATTTTTAATATTTTTATTTTCAATAACAACCCAATGACCAAGTGCTCCCCTTGGAGCTTCGTGGAAACCATATCCTCGGGCATTTGTAGGCCATGACTCCGGATCCCATTTTTCCGGATTATGAGTTTCATAATCTCCGGTTTTGATATTATTCACAAGCATGTCCATCCATTTGGGCATCCTGTCAACTGTTATTAGCGATTCAAGAGCCCTTGCCGCTGTCCTGCCCAAAGTTGAAAAAAGAATCTCTGCACCGGCATTCAGCTCACTAAGCGTGTATTCTATAGCACCGGTAATCTCTTTATGCCCCCTTGCATATCCCACAACCATTCTTGCAAGAGGCCCCACTTCCATAGGAGCATCGTCATATCTTGGTGCTTTTACCCACGAATATTTTTCGTCGGTATTCAGATAGTCATAAGGTGGTTTTGGCCCGGTATAATTAGCATTCTGCTCTCCATCATACGGATGCTTTGCCGTTGCATCACCGCCGGTATAGTCATACCATGAATGTGTAACATATTCGGTAATCTTATTATGGTCTACATCTATAACATTTTTTAAATCACCGTCTTTTACAATACCACCAGGTATCCATAATCCATCCGGATAGCCGGACTGTGTTTCCGGAAACTCGCCGTATGCAAGATAATTCAGATGTCCGGCTCCATACTTTGTCCAGTCCAGATAGTAAGGAGCCACAGCCAGGACATCAGGTACATAAACCTTTTTAACAAATTCGTCTGCCATTTGTATATATTTGTTAATTTCGGCTATTTTTGCAGCATTAAGAGCATTCTGACTGTTAGGATCCACAGGTATCGCCATCCCGCCTACAAGAAATGTTTGTGGATGCGGATTTTTTGAACCAAGGATTGCATGGATCTTAATTATTTCCTTTTGCAGATTAAGTGCTTCAAGATAATGTGCCACCCCCATAAGATTGACTTCCGGAGGTAGTTTCATAGCCGGATGACCCCAATACCCATTGGAAAATGGCCCCAACCTACCAGTATTGGCAAAAGCCCCGATTTTATCCTGAACAGATTTAAAATAGTCAGCACTTGAATATTTCCAATCTGAAACTGATTGTTGTAAAGCAGCTGTTTTTCTAGGATCTGCTTTTAATGCCGAAACAATATCAACCCAGTCAAGGGCATGCAAATGATAAAAATGTATTACGTGGTCCTGAACATTTTGTATGCCCATTATGATATTTCTAAGCATTTCGGCATTATAGGGAACTTTGATACCGAGTGCATTCTCAACAGCTCGTATGGATGCAATGGAGTGAACAGTTGTGCACACGCCGCAGAACCGCTGGGTATAAAACCAAGCATCCCTTGGATCCCTACCCTGGAGTATTTTCTCAATACCTCTGAACATTGTGGAACTTGACCAAGCATCAACAATCTTGCCGTTTTCCACTTTGGCTTCTATACGTAAATGCCCTTCAATTCTTGTTATGGGATCAACAACTATTTTATTTGCCATGATATAAACCTCTCATAATAATTTATTTATCATCATCCTCAAATTCCGAGGACTCTACTTTTTTAACAAGTCCACGGTTTCTGATAGCCGATATTATACCGTGAGCACCAAAAACCACTGCTGAAATACCCACAACAGCAGCCCCTATCTTTGTTGCCGTGGCTTCAACACCAAAACCGGGCACATTTGGTAGTCGTTTATACAAAGGTGTCATAGTGTCCCAAAATCCCGGCTCACTGCATCCTGCACATCCATGCCCTGCCTGAACAGGCCAGCTCAATCCTTCATTCCAACGAATAGTGGGGCAGTTGTGAAATGTTTCCGGACCTTTGCAGCCCATTTTGTATAAACACCAACCCTGCTTGTGCCCATAATCACCCCATGCTTCAACATATTGACCGGCGTCAAAGTGTGCCCTTCTCTCACAGTTGTCGTGAATTCTCTTGCCATAGGCAAACTTAGGTCGTAAAAATTTGTCCATTGCTGGAGGTGCTCCAAAAAGAAGGTAGTGAACAATGGTGCCTGTCAGATTCTCCACATTAACCGGACAACCCGGCAGATTAATAACTGTTTTATTGGGCAAAAGCTCTTTTACAGATTTTGCATCAGTGGGATTGGGATAAGCCGCAGGGAGCCCACCGTATGTTGCGCAGGTACCTACTGCTATAATAAAGGCAGCGTTTCCCCCCACCTCTTTTAGAATATCTTCAGCAGATCTTCCTCCTACAGTACAGTATGCTCCATCAGCTCCTGTGGGTATAGAGCCTTCAACAACACAGATATATTTGCCTTTATATTTCTCAAATGTGTTTTCTTTTGCGGATTCCGCCTGATGACCTGCAGCAGACATAATGGTTTCATGATAGTCAACAGAAAGATGGTCAAGAATCAGTTGAGCGGCAGTAGGAGCGGATGCCCGCAATAAAGACTCTGTATCACCGGCACAGTCCTGAAACTCAAGCCATATAACAGGTGGTCGTGTGTCACTTTCTATCGCTTCTGCAATTTTAGGAGCAAAAGCGGGGGAGAGAGCGAGTGTTCCGCTTACTGCAGTACAATATTTAAGAAAATCCCGCCGGGAAACACCCAAACATTTCATTTTTTCTGCTATACCCATTTAAAACCTCCGTAAAATATAATATGAATCCTCTTTTATATTATACCAACGCGTAATCCGGTTTGCAAATAAAATTACTTTTTTTATTTTTTATCTGACTAAAGGAACAAAAACGCAGTTTAAAAAACGCTCTTTAATAATTTGTCCGTTTTTTTTGGTGAATCGGAAAAGTGTCTGAGGATATGTACCGACTGGTGCAACCATTGTTCCGTTTTCCTTCAACTGTTTAAATAACTTTTCAGAAATCTGTTCTGCAGCTGCAGAAAAAATTATTCTGTCATAGGGAGCATGCTCAGGATAGCCGTGAAAACCGCTTTTGTTGATTACTTCAACATTATTTATGCCGGCTTTTTTAAGATTGGATTTTGCAAATTCCGCAAGCTCTTTTATTACTTCTACAGCGTAAACTTTTTTACATAACTGTGCTGCTATTGCTGCCTGATAGCCGGAGCCTGCTCCGATTTCCAGTAAAATATCGCTATCCTGTAGCTTTGCAACCTCTGTGATTTTGGCCACCATATAAGGTTGAGAAATAGTCTGCCCGAATCCTATGGGAAGGGGAGAGTCATCGTATGCATTTTCAATATATTCTTTCCTTACAAACAGATGCCTTTTTACTTTTCGAAAAGCGTTTATTACCTTAGAATCCTGGATATTCCGGTTTATCAGCTGTGTTTGTATCATTCTTTCTAATTTTAAATCAGCCTCTGCACTGTTCATCCCGAATTCCTTTCAGCCTGGGCAGGAGTTTTATCACATTTTCTCTTATCTCATCCGGAGATTTCTTATCTATGAGAATTTTGCCGTTTTCCATAACCTTCTTTGTAAGTTTATTCATTTTCCCGCCGCATTTTTCACAATTTGACAATGTCTTGTGCAAATGGCTGAATTTCTGATGGAGGCAGTCTTCACACTGATACAGCTCTTTAAAACTGGAGAATTTTCCCTTTTTGCTGAAAGGCTTGCCATTTATTTCCACAATATCCATGGAAAAGTCCATTACTTTGGCATTGGAAATACTTGTTCCAATCCCAAAACCGTCAATAACGCCTGAAAGCTCAGCAATGGAATTTTCGTCCAGTCCGCCGCTGGCAAACAGTTTTACATGCTCATATCCTCTCAATGCAAGCTCCCATCTGATTTCTTCCGCAATCTTTTTTAAACTTCCTCTGCGGGAGCCGGGGGTATCTATCCTTATACCTTCTAACTTTTCCTTTAATAACCCTGCAACATTAACGGCTTCAAAACGTTCGTCATTGAAAGTGTCTATCAGGGCAATACGCCCCACATCAGGTTCTATATGAATATCAAACAGTCTCATTGTTTCCGCAGTGTCGCCAATTTGGAGAATAAGAGCGTGGGGAACTGTTCCGCTTGCTTTTTTCCCCACCAGTTTTTCAGTGAATACAACGGAAAAACCGTCACATCCTCCTATATAGGCATATTTGTCTATCATACCGGAAATTGCAGGATGCGCTCGTCTTGCGCCGAAGCTCAAAACGGGTTTTTCCCCTGCATTCAGTTTGCATTTTGCCGCTTTTGAAGCTATTCCGGAAGAGTGGCATAAAAAGCCGAGAATTGCCGTCTCGTAGATTCCGAAATCCAGATAATTGCCCACCACTGTCATAACAGGGCTATCTTCAAAAAATAAACTGCCTTCATCTATGGAATAAATATCCACCGGCTTATTCTCAAGCAAATCCAGTACGTTGTAAAGTCCGGTGAATATACCGAAATCATACACGTCAGGGAAGCCTTTCTGGGCAATCTCCATGGTCACATTTCTGTTTATACATTCTTTTTTGAGAATTGTTTCTGAACGTTTGAAATATACATCTGTTGTATCACCATTTAAAATATCTTTGGGAAAAGCTATATCGAAATTTTTCATTTTACCCCCCTTATATAGCTAAGATTAGTGAAATATATTAAGTTGTCAAATATTTTTAACAATAGTGGTTTAATTAAATAATTTTATTAAAAGGAATTCCAAACATTTTCAGATTTAAAATATCTCTTATGTATTGAATTTAATGTAGTAAAATTTATTATAATATTATGCAAAAATTTATTATTTTTACTGATTTAGATGGCACACTTCTGGATCACGAAACTTATTCTTTTGAGGGGGCTATTGAGGCATTATCATTAATAAAATCAAAAAATATACCGCTGATTATTGTTACCAGTAAGACTTCAACTGAAGTTCTTGATGTGCAGGAGCAGTTGGGCATATCACATCCTTTCATTGTTGAAAATGGAGGTGCAGTATTTTTTCCTGAGCAGTTCGCTAATTTAGTAGGCTTGGATTGTGAAAAACAAAACAACTTTTATGTAAAAACAGTTGGAGCTGAGAGAGAAGAAATATTGGATTTTTTAGAGCCACTCAAGACTCGCTTTAAGATACGTAGTTTTGTGGATTTCAGTGATGATGAATTATCAAAATTGATGGATATGAGTGTTGGAGAGGTACAGAAAAGTAAAAAGCGTGAATTCAGTGAGCCGTTTATTTTTCTGGAAGATGAAGAACAAAATTTTAATCTGCTTACAGAAAAAGCGCTGGAAAGCGGCTTTAAAATTTTAAAGGGCGGTCGTTTTTATCATTTGGTTAGCCGTTTACAAGACAAGGGAGAAGCTGTTAAAATAGTTAAAGAAGCTTACAATCTAAAAAACGGCGGTTTTGATAAAAGTATCGGAATCGGCGACAGTATGAATGATTATGAAATGCTTAAACATGTGGACATTCCGGTACTGGTGGAAAAGAAAAACGGTACATATGAAAACATTCATCTTCCGGGATTAATAAAAGCAGGAGCTGCCGGGCCTGAAGGTTGGAATAAAGTGGTGTTGAGTTATATTTTATAGTATAATTATTTATTTGTAGGAGGATTATATATGCCGGATTTTTACCAAAACAGACTGATTACCACATTACAGAAGCTGAAAGACAGACCTGTTGATGAACTGGAGGAGGAAATAATAAAGGCGTCCAAAAGGCGCAAAATTGCTTTGCTGCTTCCATCACTTTATTCGGAATTTGAAAAGCCGGCCATGCACAGGATTATCGAGGAGCTGAAAAAAGTCACCTTTATCGAAACTATCGTACTGTCGCTTGATCAGGCAAATGAAGAACAGTTCAGAAAGGTCAGAGAATATATGTCCGTACTGCCCCAGGATGTAAAAATTATCTGGAATCATGGTGAACGGATACAGTCTTTGTACAATGAACTTGTAGATGAGGGTTTTCCCCTCAATATTCCCGGTAAGGGCAGGGTCGTATGGATGGGGATGGGGTATCTGCTTGCCGATTCCAAGCATTATGCCGTTGCTCTGCATGACTGCGATATTGTTAATTATAAGAGAGAGCTTTTGGCAAGGCTTGTATATCCTGTGGTGCACAGGGGACTTAATTTTGAATTTAACAAAGGTTATTATGCAAGGGTTACGGACAGACTATACGGAAGAGTTATGAGACTCTTTTATACCCCTCTTATAAGGTCGCTGAAAAAAATTATAGGATTTGACAACAAGTTTTTGGATTATATGGACGGCTTCAGGTACGCTCTTTCCGGTGAATTTGCACTTATCAGGGAACTGGCTACAGGTATAAGGATTTCGCCCACTTGGGGGCTGGAGGTCTCACTGTTAAGTGAGGTCTATCAAAATACTTCCATTAAACGTATCTCTCAGACAGAGGTCATGGAAACTTATGAGCACAAACACAGTGAGCTTTCCAAAAATGACCCCAACAGCGGTTTGCTGAGGATGGCTACTGATATAGCCAAGACACTTTTTCGGATTTTAGCTCAGGACGGCATAACAATGTCCGAAGCTTTTTTCAAAACTCTCTTAGCCACATATTTTCAGGAAGCAAGGGGGGCTGTGGAATCTTACAATGCTCTTGCTTTGCTGAATGGTCTCCACTTTGACCGGCATAAGGAGATTAGGTCTGTTGAAACGTTTGCTGTGGCAATCGAAAATGCTAAAAAGGAATTTATGGAAAATCCTATCGGTGTTCGCTTGATTTCTCCCTGGGCACGGGTGGATTCGGCTCTGCCCAATTTTGCTGAAAAACTTATTGAGTGTGTGGAAGCGGATAACAGTTGAGATGGTTCAGCGTTCAATGTTCAAAGTTCAAGGTTTTAGGTTAAACTCTGTTGAGTAGTTGAAGGGAAGATTGATAAACTTATGATAAAACAAGACAAATCAATTTCCTCCAACTAATCAACCACTCAACCACTAAACCACTCAACCACTAAACCACTCAACCACTAAACCAACACGCCGGTTTTATTAAATCATATTTTCCGGGTTAAAAATATCCTCCAGTTCTTCTTCACTGAGGATGTTTTTTCTTCTTGTGACCTCTTTCACCGTTTCTTTGCTGTTAAAAGCTTCGTAAGCAATTTCAGCCGCCTTGTCATAGCCTATTTTTGCAGCCAGCGGGGTTACTATAGCCATTGACCACTCCACCAGTTGACTGCACCTGTCCTCGTTAGCTTTAATGCCTGTAACACATTTATCTGCCAGATGTTCTGAAGCATTTGTCAGTAGCTGTATAGATGTGATTAAGTTATAAGCTATTAAAGGCATCATAACATTTAAATCCAGCAAACCACTGCTTCCGGCAATGGTTATACTGGAGTGCATTCCCATGACCTGGGCTGAAACCTGTGCTACAGATTCCGGTATCACCGGGTTCACTTTTCCAGGCATAATGGAACTACCTGGCTGTAGAGGCGGAAGGGTAATTTCCTGTATTCCGCACCTGGGACCGGAACTCATCAGTCTGAGATCGTTGGAAATCTTCATCAGGCTTACGGCAAGAGAGTTCAGACATCCGCTGAATGCAACAACGGTATCTTTGGAGGCAATACCTTCAAAAAGGTTTTCAGCCTGTTTAAATTGTATTCCGGTGAATTCAGATATTTCTTTTATAGCTGCTTCTGCAAAATCCGGGTGTGTATTTATACCTGTACCCAGTGCAGTGCCCCCCAGCGGCAGTTTCTCTAACCATTGTTCAGCCGTACACAATCTCTCATAAGCATTTTGTATCTGCTGCCTGTAACCTGAAAACTCCTGCCCAAGAGTAACGGGTACAGCATCCATCAGGTGTGTTCTGCCGATTTTAATAATTTTGCCAAACTCTTTTTCCTTTTTTTCAAGGCAATCTATAAGTTTAAAGATTTTGTTTTTATTGCTTTCCAGTGTGAGTATTGCGGAGATATGTATTGCTGTGGGGATAACATCATTGCTGGACTGACCCATGTTGACATCATCATTGGGGTGGCAGAGCTTTCTGTTGCCCTTCTTGCCACTTAGTATTTCGCTGACCCTGTTTGCAATAACTTCATTGACATTCATGTTTGTTGAGGTTCCTGAGCCTGTCTGAAAAATGTCCAATGGAAACTGGTCACTATATTCTCCGTTAATAATTTCAAAAGCAGCCTGTACTATAGCATCAGCTTTATCGTCATCAATCAGTCCGAGATTGTTATTTGCCGTAGCTGCAGCCATTTTTACTATGGCGACTGCTTTTATAAATTCCTCGGGCATTCGCCACTTGCTTATCTGAAAGTTTTGGTTTGCACGTGCAGTCTGCGCCGCCCAGTAGGCATTTTCCGGTATTTTCATTTCTCCCATACTGTCTTTTTCAATACGGTAGTTCATATGTCCTCCTGTAAAAGGTTAATTTTACATCTTTTAGACCTTAGAATAATA
>DDHP01000086.1:52595-60931 GCA_002338145.1 Deferribacteraceae bacterium UBA1873
TTTAAGTATATCATAAACAGATAAAATGTCAGTGAAGAATTTTTATTCACATTTTCAAAAGTTCCTTTTATTATCTTGAATAATTTTTAATTAAGACAATTTTAATATAAAATGTTGTTAGGAGGATCATAATGAAACGTTTTCTTGTAATAATACTGATACTTGGCTTTTCCGGATTAGCTTTGGCTGAAGGTAGGAGTGTTGTTTATAATGTGAACGGCAGTGAATACGAGGGATACTATATCAGTGCAGGTGAAAAAGCTCCCCTTGTTTTATTAATTCACGACTGGGACGGTTTAACGGAATATGAAGTAAAACGCTCTGAAATGATAAATGATCTCGGTTATTCAGTATTTGCCGCAGATATGTACGGCAAAGGGGTGAGGCCGGAAGCATTGTCTGAAAAAAAACGGCTGACTTCAGAGCTGTATCAGGATCGAAGGAAAATGCGTGATTTACTGGATAAAGCCATATCGGCTGCCAAGCAGGCAGGTGCCAATATAAACAGAGCTGTAGCCATTGGTTACTGTTTCGGCGGGTTGGTTGTCCTGGAGCTTGCCAGATCAGGAGCACCTTTTGAGGCTTTTGTTACCTTTCACGGCGGTCTGTCCACACCAGAAGGCCAGGATTACTCAAAGACAAAGGGACAGATTTTGGTTTTTCACGGTAGTGCAGATCAGGCGGTGACTTTGGATGTCTTTGCCACTCTTGCAAAAGATCTGGAAAAAGCCGGAGTAAAACATGAAATGACAACTTACAGCGGTGCTCCGCATGCTTTTACCATTTTTGGCAGTGACAGTTACAGAGAAGATGCTGACAAAAAATCGTGGAACAGATTTGTATCATTTTTAGACGAAACGTTTGAAAATTAAGTTTTGTTTACTGCTTACTATGGGCTATAAACATGTTCTCTTTTTGCTTATAGTGGGAGGAAAAAGAAGGTATTTAATGTAAAGTAGGGGTTGTTTTGGAGGTTTCGCTATTAGAGGGCTTTTTGTTTGATAATATCATAATAAGTCATGATACGATTTACATATCTTACAGGCTCTGTGCCCCGGGCATATCCATACGTTGTGTTTTTGTAATACTTTCTTTCTCTCAGAAGCGGAAGTGCTCTTTTCAGAGATGACCATTTTTTAGGATTCCACCCTTTTTGTTTGCATATATCCTGGGCATCTCGAACATGACCGTACCCTACATTGTAACTGGCAAGTGCAAACATTATCCTTGTTTCCGGGTCTTTAATATCGTCAAAACGATTATATATTTTTGCAAGATAAGCTACTCCGGCTTTTACACTTTGTTCCGGTTTCATTCTGTTGCTGATTCCCATTTCTCTGGCAGTCCGTTGTGTGACCTGCATCAAGCCGCGTACTCCTGTGTGACTCCTTGCATACGGGTTGAAATGGGATTCCTGATAAACCATCGCTGCAATCAAACGCCAGTCAAAACCATGTTTTTCCGCAGCTTTTTTGATAATGTCTTTATACCTGGGAAGCCTTGTTTTCAATCGCCTGTGAAATCTTTTGATATCCACGTAATCAAATATTGAAACATCTCTGTAATATCGCTCATAAATCTGACTGAACGTACCATTCTCTTCTATTTTGTTAAAAAATTCATTAATTTTTTTTCGCAATTTGTCGCTGTTGTTTTTTACCGCCCATCCAAGCTGTTGGGGCTCTGATATGGGAAAAGCTATCTCGATATCGGGGTAATAGCGCTGATTAAGCTTTGCAATATTTGAATCGGCTACAGTGACTTCTATTTCTTTTTCAGCTACCATACGGATTAGCTCTTCTGTCGGAATATTTTCATGTAAAACAATATCGATATCCACTCCATTCTTTTTTAATTCCATAAGGCGTTGCTCATATGATGTTTGGGGGCGTATGTGAATTCTTTTACCATTTAAATCTTTTATTTCATTAATGGAATTGTTTCTTTTGTGAATTATTATTTGTTGTTGCACTTCCAGATATCCTTCTGAAAAATCGGCCAATTTTTCCCTTGACTTGGTTATGGTGAGTCCTGCTGCAATCATGTCTCCTTTGCCTGAATTAAGAGCCTGAAACATGTCATCCCATCCAGGGGTTATAACTTCCAGTTTTACTTCAAGAAATTCTGCAAACTTTTTTACAAGATCATATTCAAACCCCATATATTCGTCACGGTAACTGTAATAGACATTGGCGTTGTTGGTCATGATAACGGTTATTTTACCTTTTTTCTTTATATCTTCCAAAGTACCCTCACTTGAGGGCCCAGTAATAATGTGAAAAAAAATGTAAAATACAGTTAATAATGCGATTATAAGCAGTTCTTTGTGTTTTCTAATGCTCATTATTATATTCATCCATCAATTAAAGCTTTGTTAGTTCAGAAAGTTTAGCCTCTGCAGCTACATTTTTACTAAGAAAGTTAACCTTTAATAGTAAAAAATGCAAATTTTTTATTACTCTGAGTCAGAAAAAGTTGCTTGTTGACAATATTGTTATTATGAGTTATTTTTTGTTATCATGAAGTTATGATAAAGGTTTAGGGTGTTATATGGACAAAGAATTTCTGAATGCTGAAGAAGCTGCTGGATTACTACAGATAAATGAAAAAAAGCTTTATAAACTTGCTCACGACGGTGAGATACCTGCTACAAAAGTGACTGGGAAATGGCTGTTTCCTTCCGATGAATTGGTTAGGTTCCTGAATCTCAGTAGTCTCAAAAATCTAAAATACAGATATAAGCTCACACCTTCCGCCGGGAAATTAATACTTATGACAGGTTCTGATGACCCACTGTTGCAGCTTATTTTGGGATGGTTTAATAAAGAATATCCTGAAATGTTAATGTTTTATTCAAACGTGGGCAGTAAAAAGGGGTTGAATATCCTGAAAAATGGACTGTCCCACATAGCGTTAAGCCATATATATGATCCGTCTGGAGATTCTTATAATATTGAAGCAGTGAAAGAAATAGAAAAAAAGGATAATAATTATGTCGTTATAAATCTGTTTAACAGAGAGCTTGGCTTTATATATAAAGATAAAAAAGCGGATTCCTTTAATGAAATTGCTGATAAAAAATTAAGGTTTATCAACAGGCCTCCAAATTCAGGTACAAGGATTTTGGCTGATTATATCCTCAGCCGGGAGAATCTCAGCTCGGAAAATATCATCGGTTATGAGCAGGAAGTCAGTTCCCACCTTGAGATTGCGGAACATATTGCCGAAGGTAAAGCTGATATTGGCATTGGAAATGCATTTTATGTTGATTTATTCGGCCTGCATTTTAACAGAATCAAAACTGAAAGTTTTGATATGATTTTGGACAAAGATTTTTATTTTAGTGAGGAATATCAACTGTTTTTGGAATTTTTGAACAAGGAAGATATCAAGTCTGCAATAGACAGTTTTAAGGGATATTCCTCGGAAAACACGGGAAAAATTAAAATATAAAGCGCATTAAAGCGTTTAAGGAGGTAAAGTATGAGATTTTTGTTAGCTATTTTGACAGTTTTGTTAATGACTGTAAGTGTATTTGCTGCAGAGAAAAGTCTTCTCATGGCAACAACAACGAGTACCGACAACACCGGTCTTCTTGAGTATCTTGAACCGATGTTTGAAAAGGATACCGGAATTGACTGGAAATGGACAGCAACAGGTACCGGTAAAGCTCTCGAATTAGGTAAAAACTGTGATGCCGATATTCTGCTTGTTCATGCACCGGCTGCTGAAAAAGAGTATATTAACAATGGGTACGGTGTTTACAGAAAAGAGGTGATGTATAACGATTTTGTAATAGTAGGACCATCTTCTGATCCTGCGAATATCAAAGGTAAAAATGTTACTGAGGCACTTAAATCTATTTATGATAAAGGGGAAATATTTGCCAGCAGAGGTGATGATTCCGGAACAAATAAGAAGGAAATTTTGCTTTGGGAATCTGCAGGTATAAACGATTATAACAAAAAAGGCTGGTACAAAGAAACGGGGCAGGGAATGATAGCAACACTTAACATCGCCACTGAAATTAACGGCTATACAATGACCGACCGCGGGACTTATATAAAATATCAAGATAATTATGACGGCAAAGCTCCCCTGCAGATACTTGTTGAGGGTGATAAGATTCTGTTTAACCAGTACAGTCTGATTCCTGTGAATAAAGAGAGATGTCCGGATGCAAAGCTGGATTTGTCTGAAAAGTTTATCGACTGGATGACTTCGGATAAAATTCAGCAGGCTATAGCTGATTACAAATTGCTGGGTAAAAAACTTTTTATACCTAATGCGAAATAATTAGTGCTAAATGTTAAGTGTTAAGTTTACCCTGTTAAATGCCGTAGGCAATCAGCGGAGCTGATATTTAACAAGGGTGTTAAGTGTTAAGGTGTTGGCAGTAATTGATATTGTAGGTCATTTACTGCCTTTTTTCTGTATCAGCATATTGTTTGAAATACGTTTTAATGCAGAGATTCAATTTTCACACTTGCACCTGTTGCAAGTTATTGCGAAATACAAAATCTAAAACATTGTTTTTAGCTTACTGCCGACCGTTATAAATAACAGATAGAGGTAGAACAGATTGGATTATTTTTTGAATGGCATTAAAAATGCGCTTGTATTGATTGCTACTTTTGATGCACAGACTTATTCTGCCATATTTACTTCTCTCAGGGCGTCAGGTCTGTCATTGCTTGCGAGCATGATAGTCGGATTGCCCCTCGGTTTTATTCTCGGTTTTTATAATTTTAAAGGCAAAAAGATTGTTCAAAATATTGTAAACTCTCTATTATCTTTACCAACTGTAGTAGTCGGGCTTTTTGTTTATATGTTTATCAGCAGCAGGGGGCCTTTGGGTGATTTTCATCTACTTTTTACTATAAAAGGTATTGCTGTTGGACAGTTTTTTCTGGCTGTTCCTATTGTTGTTGCACTTACAGCTTCGGCGATAGAATCTATGGATGAAAGGCTAACGGAAGAGTTGAAAAGTATGGGAGCCGGCGGATTGCAGCAGTCTTTTACTTATATTTACGAAGCAAAAGCTGCTATTTTTGCAGCAGCTGTAACTGCATTTGGCAGAGTTTTTGCTGAAGTTGGTGTTTCCATGATGCTTGGTGGCAATATCAAATGGGCTACAAGAACCATGACTACTGCAATAGCACTTGAAACCGGCAAAGGAGAGTTTGCAATGGGGATAGCACTTGGTATTGTTCTGATGAGTCTTGCCCTGATAATTAATTTTTTAAGTATGTATTTTACAGAGAAGGTTTAATGACAACTGCAGCTATTTCAGCCAAAAATATTGTAAAAAAATTTAATAAAGACTTTGTTCTCAATATTTCAGACTTTAGTTCTGATTATGGCAATATTACAGGTTTTTATGGCCCGAATGGAAGTGGAAAAACCACCTTTATGAAAATACTGGGATTAATTCTCCCGTCGGATGAGGGAAGTGTATTTGTAGAGGGAGTTGCTGCCTCGGGAGAAAATTTGGAAATTAGAAGGAAACTGACTTTTTTGTTCCAGGAGCCCAAGCTTTTAAGAAGAAGTGTTAGAGAAAATTTGATTTATCCATTTAAAATAAGGAAAAAAAGGATTTCTACTGATAAACTAAATGATATTATGAAAAACCTGTCACTTGATCCTGACATATTTCTCAAAAAGAAATCTTATGAGCTCTCGGGCGGGGAAAAAAAGAGGGTTTCTCTGGCACAGAAGCTTATTTACGATCCGAGTATTATTCTTCTGGATGAGCCCACTGCTAATGTTGACACTAAAAGCGTAGATATTATTACAAAATTGATTTTTGAACTGCAGAAAAAAAATAAATGTATTCTTATAAGCAGTCATGATTATGAATGGCTGGCGGAAGTGGCTGATAAAATCTATTATTTGGAAAAGGGAGCTCTTTTAAAGGAAAAATTTGAGAATAATTTGGGAATGGGTTTCACGCACTTTAGTGAAGGGCTGCTTAGTAAAAAAATTGGCAACGTGAATATTGTTGCAGCATCTTCACCTGAAAATGCAGAGGAATGCGGCTATTTTATTAATCCGAATGATATTTTGATTTCTCTTGGTAAGCCGGAAAATCTTTCAGCTCAGAATATTATTGAAATGAAAGTAAAACATATTGATGTGCAGGATAAACGAGTAAAAGTTGAGCTTGAAAATGATGATTTCACTCTTACCTCCTATATATCAAAGAAAGCCTTGGCAGATCTTGATATTTACAGAGGCAAAGATGTGTATGCTATCTTTAAAGCTTCATCAGTTAAGTGTTACAAATAGCCCCCCCATTTGGTTTACCAAAAAATGTTTGGTATCAAGTTGCTCTCTAACGTTATACTTGTTTATCCATCAAAAAGGTTATTATAACAAAAGTTATAATTTGGCATCACCTAAGTATATAATGAAAAGACAGAATTTTCTAACCAAAAACTGTCTACTTAAAGGATAAGTTACGATGTAAAAGCTTTGAATAATTGAACCATTATACATTTTACCACCCCCAGCCCCTTTTAACTCTTTGATAGATGGGGTACTTATTCAAAGCTCTTGATGTTTAAATACTAAAAATTATTTACAGAGTCTCATTTAATTTGTAATTTCTGAATTATCACTACCTTTTATCTTACTAATAACGTAATTTGCAAAATCATCAACTCTCGTTTTTCTACCAAAGAGCCAAGAAATCAATTTTCCCCCGATATAAAATGTAAGGATAGGAAGTATAACTGCTTCGATAGCAAAGATAACAAATAAGTTTGTGATTTCATCAACAAAAACAATTGTTTTTTCTTTGATTTCCCCCATCATTTCTTTAGCATTTTTTACTGTGTCCAGTAGTTCTGATGATTTCAATTCTTGTTTACTGTCATTTTCCTCTAAAAAAGTTTTAGATTTTTCATATTCCTGTTTTAGATAGTTATTATGAATAATGCTTCCCGTTACCGCCTGAGCAGGTATCCAAAAAATCAAAATCAATGAAAGTAAAAAAAGTTAAAAAAAAATTTTTGTAAAATATTGAGTTTTCTTCCACCAAACAGACAGTAGGAGAAAAGCAGAAGCACCTGCCAGCAAATAAAGCCCTGCAGACTGAAAGATCTCAAGAAAAATTTTTTCTATGCTAAGTATTGTAAAACATAAAAGCATCAGCCAAGAAAAACGTTCAACTAAATCATTTACAGGGTCAAGAAATTCTCCCGGTGATCCTTCAATAGAGGCTACTATAGCATCGCCACCCACATCTACATCTTGTAAAAATGAAACTAGTGCATTAACTGCTCTTGATGCAGCAAAAGCTATTCCAGTTCTTTTTAAATTTGTATCCAAGTATTCTTCAGACTGTCTGTTCACAAGTATACTTTTTTTTATCTTAGGAGATGAAAGTGCAAATAATGAAAATAATAAAACAAATATTAAAAGAAAACTTAATCTTGGTTTGGTAAACATTTCAAGCCTCTTCTCATATTTTGAACAATTATGTAATTTTAACAACAAATATCTTTACAAGCATTAAACTTATAACAAATAAACAATAAAAAATCTATTTAAATAATAAATATCAAAATGTGGAACTAAAATAAAGTAATATGCTAAAATTAGTCAAAAAGGGGACACCCATAACAAGTTTTTTGTCAAGTAGATATTCCTCCACTGTCGGCATTTTTTATGCAATCTGTTTGCTAAACTATAATATTTGCAAATTAAACACATTTTCTGCGCCTGTATTTTTGATAGATTGTGTTGTATATTCCGGTTCGAAGGAGCCATGTGTCCGATATAAACGGAGCTGCCATTTCTGAAACTGAGAACCATTTAATTCCGAAAACAAAACCGGCTCCAGTAAAAATTTATTTTATCGATTTATTCAATTATTTCTTGCAATTTTTGGGAATTCCTGTTTGCAACTTTCGGGAATTCGTCCTGCAACTTTGTCCTTTTTTAGTTTTCAACAAATATTCAGTAATGCACTGGTGTGCATTAATTGCACAATCCGGGCAATATTTGCACATACCACGTTTACTTTATTTGCAGAATATACTGTGTTATAAATTAGTTATATGATAATCTCTTTTTGGCACATTTACTGCTCTTATATATGTATTACAAAACCAAAAGGAGGAAACATTATGAAAAAGTTACTTATTTTAGCAGCAATCACGGTGTTCGGAGCATCTCTGGCTTTGGCACATGGTAACGGCTACGGCAGAGGTTACGGAATGGGCCCCGGAATGATGGGGCAAGGACACGGACAGGGACAAGGATACCATCAGGGATACGGCCCGGGCTACTGTATGGGTAATGGTTTTCAGGGTGCCGCTGAACAGATGAGT
>DDHP01000086.1:61225-65108 GCA_002338145.1 Deferribacteraceae bacterium UBA1873
AATGTATGAAGTGGAAGTAGTTGACGAAAATGATAACAGATTGGAGTTCCATGTAAACCCGTGGGGCAATGTTATGGGACCTTTTACCGAAGGTTACAGAAATCAGGATTAAAGAAAGGCGCCGGTCGCCTTTCTTTTTTTCTTTGTTTACATATTTTATATTTGCGAGGAAGTAAATTATGCATGGTTATAACGGATACGGTTTTGGTATAGGGTATGGAATGGGTTTTGGATGGATAATCTGGATCATAGTTATAGTTTTGATAATTTTTTTATTGGTAAAGCTTTATGGCAGTCAAAACAATTCCACAGGCAGAGAAGAAGGCAGGGCTTTTGAAATACTTAAAGAGCGGTATGCAAAGGGTGAAATTGACAAACAGGAATTCGAGGAAAAGAAAAAAGATTTAAAATAAATGTGAGATGCTTTAAGTTTGATTTCAGCTTTTAGGTTTTTAGCCAAGAAATAAAAGGATTTGGAAAATGCAACTTTAAAATCAGCGGAGAGGGAGGGATTCGAACACCTTTCCGTATGTTATTGATGATTATGGATAATTTTGGAAATACTGTAAAATCAGGTGTTTCAGCGAATCAAGTTATAATTATTTATAATCATTTCATAATAATTTTTAGCACAATTTTAGCACAATTCTAAAAAAAACTATCCACCCGAGGGTCAATCTTTTATAAAAACGAGAGAATATCAAAATTAAGTGTTAAACAATTTAACGTTTAAAATTTGATTTGACCAAATTTAATTGCCAAGCTATTATAAAATAATAAAGGGTATGCAAAACTATATAATAAATAGTTCGGCAAGCAAGATAAACTGATAAAGTTTTTGAAACTTGGAGGTGAAATATGTCTAGTGTAGTGAGAAAAGACGAAGCACATAAATTGATCGATCAGTTGCCTCCCGATGCAACATGGGATGATCTGATGCATGAAATCTATGTGAGAGAAGGTATTGAAAAGAGTCTGGAGGACAGCAAGGCAGGCAGAACGAAAGATGTAGCAGAGATCAGGAAGAAATACGGCCTGCCGGAATGAAGGTTCATTGGACGGACGCAGCTGAAGCGCAGTTGGATGCCATATACGCATACATTGCGAAGAATTCAACCACTTACGCGTTGCGTACAGTGGACAAAATCACCAAAAGATCAAAACAGATCGCTTCATTTCCACTGTCCGGGCGCAAAGTACCGGAATACGATTTGGAACAGATAAGAGAAGTATATTCGGGACCATACAGAATAATCTATTACATCAAACCCGACCAAATTGATGTAATCTCGGTTATTCACGGAGCCATGAATGTTTTTGGCGAAGATGAGTAAAAAGCCGAACAAAGCGATAGGAAAAGGGACACCCATAACAAGTTTTTTGTCAAGTAGATATTCCTCCACTGTGCGCATTTTTTATGCAATCTATTTGCTAAACTATAATATTTGCAAATTAAGCACCTTTTCTGCACCTGTGTTTTCAATAGATTGTGTCAGCATAATATTTGCTGCACCAGCCACCCATCAGAGTTTAGATATCAGCTACATTGGCAGTTTACGCATATTACGTGATGGACAATCATTACATTTGCTGACTGAAACAGTCGAAGGCCAATTTCTTACAAAAATCCAAGCAAAATGAAAAAGGGGACAAGCAAATAATGCTTGAGGTTGAATGTGCGGGAAGTTGCAGATATAAGGCGAAAAACTCCGAAAAATATCCGCAATTGCATTTATTGGGGAGATTTAAAGGGGTACAAAATTCTTGGTTCGCTGTATGTGGTGACTTCTGATATAGTTGAGTTTTTAGAAATAGAATGCAAAGTGTTTGATAAGTAGGAGAAAAAATTACTGCATTATTTATAAAAAGTGCAGTTATGTTTGACAAAGCTCGGATCCTGTATTATAGTTTTATTAAGATTTGCAACAAAGAAATAGTAGAGAGTTGCAGATAACAGGAGGTACGTATGACAAGGATTATGCAGGAGTGGCCTGAAGATTAACTTGTAGTTGAAACATTATTATAAAAAGAGGGACAAAGCTATCCAGTTTTGTCCCTCTTTTCTATTGAATCTTCTGGGTTTCTTTCTTTTGAAAATTCAATCGCCAATTTCTTTAAATTAATCCAAATATTACCTTTTCTTTTAGGGTACATTTCATTAACGTGTTCTATATATAGGTAGAAAATGGAGTAAAATTTTATTATATTTCCCATTTCAAGTTCTTTCACTATTTTTTTGTCAAAAACTTCTTGATTAACACACATAGCTATATGTTCGTAAAGATTTAAAATGTCTCTAATCGCCCGATATAGATCTTTAGCTTCCTGATCCTCTCTTAGTTTGCGTCTATCGTTTTCATTGTCTTGTTTAAAGTCCCCATTTTCGTTCATTTCGCATATTTCTTTATGTATATCTTCTACCTTAATTGGATTGTTTTCTTTTCTATTCATAACAATAAACTTATTGTCAACTATGCCTATTTTTTCTTTTATATAATTTTTTATTTTTAGTAATTCTACAGCAGCTGCATGCCTTCTGTTCCAGTCATGATCTGCCTTTATTTGCTTTCTGTGGTAATAAATAGCTGCTATGGCTAAAATGAACATGCCTACTTGGACAAAAAACATTATCCAAATCTGAAAATTTGTGCCATTGTTTGCAACATTATTTGCAGTTTCTACCATATTAATCCTCCCAATAATATTATAATAATATAACATTCATTTTTAAAATCCCGCAACCATAGATATTTTCTCAGTTTTCAGTTTTAACAAGTCAAAAAAATTAAAAAGTGGGGAAAATAGAGGGGATTTGGTAATAAATGGGGGCAGCCATAACAAGTTTTCGGAGAAATTATCAGCATTATATCAAAGTAGCCTTATTACACAGCTAAAAATTTGATTTGACCAATTTTAATTGTAAAGTTATTATTAAGAGATTTATAATTACATAATTTATTGTAATTTTAGAACTCGCTACGAGTTTTATGACAGGGGATAAAAATGATTGACATCTCAGAGAAAGAGCTTTCTGGCAAAAGCCAGAAATGGATAGCTTTACTTTTTGGTATTCTCGGTTTTGTTACAGGCAGCTTTTACTATGATACTGTAACAACAGCCGAGTTTTGGTTAAATCCTGTGTGGTTTTTGCACGATGAAGACAAATTAATTTTTTCAATACCAGGGCTAACTCATGGTATAATTGCAATAGCATTGCTTGCACCTTTGTATATTCGTAAGATTTTGAAATATCGGAATATCTCAATAATTTCATTATTACTTCTTATTTCTAATGTGTATCTGTTTTCAACATGGACGCAATTTGCCATGGGTTTTAAGGAAAGTTTTGCAAATACATTTATCTCTATGGGTTTAATCTCTGCAATAATGTTGAGTTGGCTTGGCATGCGCTCAATCTCTGGATTTTGTTGGTTAATTGTTGTACTTTTGTGTGCCTATAACATGGTAAGTGGAGCAGAAATGCTTGCTGCTTGGGGGATTATATTTCTTATTTGTTCGACAGTATCAATCTGGTTTCAAACCAAGATGCCATTGGATGAATATTTCGCGGCACTGAAAGGTGAGTTTGTAGCGGCCTCGCATAGCACACTAGCCGAATCAATGAGGGAGAATATTCAATCTAGTACATCTGACACTAAAAGTTTTGTTAAAAAAAGAATCAGTAAGAGTTAGATTTTGCATGTTTTGCTAAATATTAAAGGGAGGATAAGATGCTTTGGTATATCATATTAGGCATTATTGTCATCTTATTTATGTTTGTAATGTCTAAAGGGTAAACAGCCAGATTTACAAACGTATTCTATTTCGGTGTTGACAGTAGTAGCGAATTTAAATACAATGAACAATGAAGCATAGTTTTATG
>DDHP01000013.1:0-152 GCA_002338145.1 Deferribacteraceae bacterium UBA1873
TCGGCTACATCTTTTTGTTTAAAATTTTTATTGATTCTTGCTGCTTTAATTCTATCTGAAATCATTTAATCCCTCTTTTTCACAAAAAAGTTTGTTAAAATCACGAAAAACTATTGACTTGTGGTTATCAGCCAATTATAATAAACCTAAAG
>DDHP01000013.1:413-2251 GCA_002338145.1 Deferribacteraceae bacterium UBA1873
ATTATACCGAACATTATAAGAAGTGTCTATGATGCACAAAGAAAGAAGGAGGTTTATGTGAAAGATCAAGACCGCAATCAAGAAATAGAACATTTGAAAAGCAGTGTTAGAAAACTGTACATTTTGATTGCTTTGAATGCATTTTTACTAATGATTGTAACAGGACTTCTTTGGAGTCAAGTAATAAATGTTTATGATTTAATACGGACGAATTCTAAGAATATTCTTCATGTGTCGGAAAATTTTAATGATCATCTTGAATTATTCAGGGATTTGCTTGAGGTGTTCATCGATAGATTCAATGTATTTTAAAATTTGCGTTAAAACCTCTTCTTCATAAGAGGCATTTTCAATAAGAAACTCTTGATTTTGAATTATTTCCTCATTTTGCTCAGTTAGCTGTTGAAATTCTTCTGAATTAATAGAACTCAAGTGTATAGTTAGCCAAATGGAAAAAATAAAAGTTATTAAATTAAATATAAATTGAAATTGTTCTAGTGTAAGCGTTTTTTTACTAAATGATGTTTCAGATAAGGTTTCTTTTACAGGTTCAAGATTTGAAGCGAAGTTTTCGTCATATCTTTGATTTTCACCTTCGCTTAAATTCGTTATGAGTTTAGCTGATAATTTTGCACTGTCTTGAAGAGTTTGGGTTAGAGAAGGAATATTATCTAAAGAATCATAAATATGAGAAAAATTTTTCTCTATACCAGCTATGATACGGCCTTGAATTTCAAAGGTTTGAATAATACTTGGAGAGACATTAGGTATATTCAATGATTTTGATAGTTCTGATATTTGTTGACTTAGTGCGGTTAAATATTGAGTTTGTTCAATGAGTTGATCTGGAATAGATATTTTTAGATCAGGCAAATCAGCTATTGAAGCGGTAAGGGAATTCAAAGTTTTGAAAATGTCAGAATAGTTATTATGCACAGGATCACCACCAAAAACAATTTTAATTAATTATACATTTATTTTTTACTGGTGTCCACAATGCACCATGAAAGGAGGGATAAAGATGATCAAGCATCACATTACAAAATACATGCTACCTGCGACGATGGAAAGATACGCAGAATCATGGTTCCAGATCAACATCTTTGGCAGAAGTTTTTGTTTCAACAGAAAAAGAATACGGATTTAAGAAGCTAGGAGGTGAACAGGGAATGAAAAATAAATCATTAACTGAATTGTATGAATCATGTAAGCCCGTTTTAGAGTACTTGAGAAACAATTTTAATCCGCACGTGAGTGTTGTTATTACAGGAGAGTCAATTAAAGTCGTTGAGACTGAGATATCAGTCCCTATTGAAAAGTGTGATGACCAATTAAACAAGGAAAAAGGAGGCTATAAAGTGAAATCTGAAAAAACGAATTTAGTTGAGAAACAATTTGCAGAGGAAATTTTGAGAATCATAGATGTGAACGAATTGAGTCAACGACAAGTTGAAATTGCCTTTAATTACGTCTGGGAAACCTTGAAAAATATTATGATAATTCCCAGAAGAAGAAGTTCCTCACGTAGAGAGCGCGAGGAACAAGGGTTGAAAATCTAGCCGTCCTTACGTAAGCAGTAATCGCAATCTTCCTCGTAAGAAGTATGGGCTTTGATATCGGTGTAATAATAGTCGGACGTGTAAATATGATCATTATGTATTTCATCTATTTGACAGTTGTCTTTTTCATTATCAAGATCATGAGCTACACCGGTATTCTTATTAAGACAATATCGCTTCCCATTGAATGGACTTCTGTTTCTTCTCAAAAAACACACCTCCTTATCTATATATAGTAAAAACAAAACACAAAACGCTATATATTGATTATACAATACG
>DDHP01000013.1:2500-4167 GCA_002338145.1 Deferribacteraceae bacterium UBA1873
ATGGGACTAACACAGAAACAAGTTGCCGAAAAGTGCGGATTCAGCTTTCAATTGTACAGCCACTTTGAAAATGGGAGGAGGGTTCCGCAGGTGAAACATGCAAAAGCGATGGCAAAGCTGATGGGTTTTGATTGGACAAAATTTTATGAAGATGAGTAAAGGAGGTGAACAAAATGGAAAAACCGGTACTAATGAATGTAAAACAAGCTTCGGAGCATTTTGGAATTGGCAGAAACAAATTGTATTCATTGCTGCACAAAGATGAAACTGTACCGTATATCAAAATTGGAAAACACTTTAAGATCAATTCTGTTTTATTTCAAAATTGGCTTGATGAAAAGACGGAGAATGGCGAAAGATTGTAAAAGAAAATGAACTAAAAGATTAGGAGGGAAACGGTTGAGAAAAATAGTGAAAGAAAAGAGACTTGGTTTGAAAATGACTCAGGCTCAGGTAGCTGAAAAAGTAGGTATTACCAGGGCGCATTATACGAAGATCGAAAGAGGATCTAAAAATCCATCCTTGCCGGTTTGGTTCAGACTTAAAAAGTTATTAAAGCTTGAAGATGAAGAGTTTCAAAATGAACCAGAAGAAAAAAAGATTAGTTAGAGAGGGTGAGAAGATTGAAACGATTTTTATCAATTTCCGCAGCAGCAAAAGAATTTGGTATCAGTAGGGATGTGTTATATCGCCTAGCCTATTCGGATACCGAATTTCCAGGATTAAAGGTTAACAGCTATACCAAGGTGAATACTCATATGCTTCAAGAGTACTTAGACAAAAAAACAATCAATAAAGAAGCAATAAGCGGATGAAGGGGAGCGAAAAAATGACGAATTATTATGTCACTTTTGGTTCATGGGGACAACTCTATCAAGGCGGTTGGATCCGAATTAAAGCAAAAAGTTTGGCAGAAGCACAAAGGAAGTTTATTAGTCGATTTGGAAAAGATGCATTTAACAGCGAAGGATTTCTTAGGTGTGCTTCATTCTACAGTGAAGAGGAATTTACCAAAACGGAAATGCCAGTGATAGGTAATATGAATGCATTTGAGCATGAGTATTTAGAGTGAATGCAGAAAGGAGAAAAAGAAAATGGGACTGTTATTAAAACCAGAAAGCGTTGAAGCCACAGACAATCAAATAAGAGCGCTAAGAGCAATATTGCCCTATGACACGGAAGAAGATCGGCAAGAGCACAAAACGGCTCTTTTAGAGTTAATAACACATAGACAAGCATTGGTTAAAGAAAAATGGTTTTAAGGAGGTCGTAGAGATGAAATTGTATGTTGACAATGAAAAGGACAAAAGAGAGTTCGAAAAATTTTGGCAAGATGAAGAAGAAAGAGAGCCGAAAACGTGTGAACAAATGATTCGTTCAGCAATACAAGAGATCAATACCTTTGATGAATCGGATTCACTAGAGATACCAGTGATTCGAGAAATGCTGATGGAATGTTTGAGAGGTTGTTATTAAAGAACGAAAATCGGAATTTGAGAAGAGAGGGGGCGTATGTCGAAGAATGGAGGCATCAACCTTTCTACAATTTAAGTTTATCAAACCGGGGGGTGCAAAAAAATGATAAACAGATGTGAAAACATATACCGAAATGCAAGGAAAAGTGCAGGTATAACGCAAAGACAAGCAGCAGAAAAGCTGTTTATAAG
>DDHP01000023.1:0-2003 GCA_002338145.1 Deferribacteraceae bacterium UBA1873
CTGAGAACAGACTAAAAAATAACGAAGAAAGTGTAAAAGACTGGCATACAGCAAAAAAACTTTTAAACAGATAAAAGGTCTCCAACAGGCAATCACATTTTTTCGGAGTGATGTAGGGGCTTCCTGAACAATATCAATTTCGGAGATTAACTATGATTTCAAAGTTAGTCTATGTTGATTAGCGATATTTTTTATATCAACCACTTCAGTTTTTGAAATTGCATTATTTAAGCATGAAATTTCACATAGACCACAATTAACACAATATGCAGATATGAAAAATATTTGGCTGTCATCTTTTTCATTGCATTTTGTAACAAGTGCTCCGGTTGGGCATATTTTTGTACACACTTTACATTTTGTACACTTTTCAGCATCTATTACAATTTCTGCAAAACCCAAGATAGATAAATCTGCTTTTCTTTCCAATTTAGTAGGATTTCTTTTATCTACTCTTTCCAGCAAATCCAAGAGCAATTGTCTTTTCTTGGGCAACCTGTAGTTTTCAGCAATAACCATCTTTTGGTCATCATTATTTTGTAGCATGCTAAAAGATGAGCTTAAGCTGTCTTTTGCTCTCCTTTTAAGCAGGCCAAACATTTCTCTTCTAGTAATAAAAGTATTATCCTTTAACGGCTTGTGATTTGTATGTTCAAATTCTTTGTAATCCTCGGCTTTAGATATGCCAATTATTGGCATATCTCTACCAAGCAATAACAATATATTTTTTAGCGCTTCTATTTCAACATTTAAATGATTTTTACATTTAGATATATCGCAATCCCCGCAATTACCACAGATAAAATCTATTCTTTTCATAGACTTATATGTAAACATTAATAAATAAACATGACTTATCATTAGCATTGAAGGAATATAAAGAGCTCCATCCACGTCAATAATTTTTTTGCTGTTGTAGCATGCTACACGCAAATGGTTACAATTTTTTAAGTAATTAAAAGCACTCTCAATAAAATTTTTTATTTCTCCAGTTTTTGGCCAGAAAACCTCAGTGGGGCAAACTGATGTACAACCAAAGCACCCTAAACACTTTTCCCAATCTATAGTAATTTTTTTTCTGTAGGAGGTTATGTTTATAGCTCCAAACGGACACTGTGACATACATATGTCACAGCGGCTGTTTTTGTGCCTGAAATTCAGACAGGAATGGTTTACCACATTTAGATTTTTATTTAAATTTTCCAGTGCTTTGTATGCTGTACGCATTTTTAACCTATAAAGTCATGTCCCTTAAAAACTTATAATCTTCATGCAGATAGCCTCTCAGAAACAGCGCTATCCCGGCATAAAGAGAATTCTCTTTGACACATATACTGAGAATTTTTTCACACAGGTCATCGACCCATTTCAACAGATGTTCTTCCATAAAAGTCTGCTGTTTTTGATAAATATATGTCAGCTCACTATACTCGTTTTGCTCCGCTTCTATCGATGCCTTTTGGGACAGAAAGCTCATGAAAAGCAATTCAAAGGAAATATGATCTTCCGGCTTGTTCCCTTTATTCTCGGGCATAAACTTATTCTCTGCGTAAACTTTTTTTACTTCCTCCCAGGGTTCCTGCATATAGGCTTTCATCGGGGACAAATACGCGGATTCACAGACCGGGACACTGTGTACTCCCAGATAAAACAGTCTGGTATATTCCTTCGATAGGTCAAGTATCACTTCATCTTGGCTCTTTTCTTCCTGAAGCATGTTGTCTTTTCGAAATATCATAATTGTTTCCCCGGCCCTCCTAAGATCCTCATTATCACTGTTGTTAAGCAACTCAAAGATATACAAATGCAAATCTTCAAACATGCTCATATAATTCGAATCAGGTATATCCCATAAACTTTTCGATAAAAAATTATAAATTACGTTTCTGCCTCTGTTTATTTCACTATGATTCATAGCACATACTCCTCAAATGTCTTTTTGAAATTCAAAAATTTCCGGATATGTTAAATCCAGTTTTATTTCTTTTAATACTTTTTGATTT
>DDHP01000023.1:2371-7290 GCA_002338145.1 Deferribacteraceae bacterium UBA1873
TTAGCTGTTTTTATAAAAAAATCTTTGTCTGAAAAAATTTCATAAGGAAGCGTTTTGATACCAGAGTTTTGACTATAAATTTGCGAGGTCAGTTTATTCTCCAATGAACAATAATGCAAACCAATGGAATAATCATTCTCCAGTCCATGCAACAACAACTCCAGGCATTCTTCTTCACTGCCACTTATAGGAAGTCCACCCGCATATGTATAAGAATAAAGGATTTCGTAAGGCTTGTTCTTAATTTTGAAGCCTCTTTTTGTGTATTCCTTGGAATTAACCCAGGGAAAAAGAAACTCAAGCAAATTAACACCTGTTATTTCATTCTCATTCAGAACATTTAATAATTTCTTCATCTCGTTTAGAGAGCCAGGTATAACCGGCATTTCTACAACAACTTCAGAAATATAATTTTTTGCTAAAATAATTTTCTGAATTGTACTTTCATCTAATTTACCGTTTTCATCCGGCTTAATGCTAAACCTTATTTCATCTAAGTTATTCCTTTGCAAATTTTCCAAAATATTGTAATTTATTAAATCTCCATTTGTATAAAGACGGGTGTGAGCCATTGGGCATTTAGTCTTTACAGAGGAAAGTATGTGGAATAATTTTTCTGTATCTAACAATGGCTCACCACCCGTCACTGCCACAGCTTTTAACGTTTCAGGATCTTTTATTTTATCCAGTTCTGATATTATATCTCTCTGGTTGTGTACGTAATAATCATAATTCTCCTGGTTTTTGTTGCTACAAAAGTAACAATCTCTATTACACGCTAATGAATAAAAATAAGTTATTGACCTGTCACCCTTTTTGCATTCCCAGCAGGCTTTTGATAAATAATTGATATAAATGCTTTTATTATCATTCCTGAATTTAGCTCCCTTTTGCTTCAGAGAATCGATCAGAGTTCTTTTTTTTGCCGTTAATTCTTCATTGTCATCTGCAATATCAAGACCTAATGAATTTATATCGTTTATTAACTGTTGATAAGGCTTCAAATATATTAGTGCTTCTTCAAAAAACTGCCTGTCATTAATTTTTGTAATATTTTTAGTATCTAAATTAATAAGCATATTATCCTTCTATAAAATCTTCTTTTAGTACCTGAAGTACTCATTTTGTTAATTTGTAAATTCAAAACATAAAATGCATTTAAAATAATCATATGCAATGATTCCTTCGCTCTTTCTTTTTAAAAATTTGCCAGCAGGCCATACTTCCATACGTATAGAATCATGCACTGCTGGCAACCTACAGAAAGATAAAACCAAAAAAGTTAAGTGTAAATGCACCAATTGCCTTTTCATTAACAACCGTTTGGCAATATTAAATACATTACATTGTTGTTGTATATATTTATGAGCAGGCATAAAGCCTGCTCACTTTAATTAATATTGTTTAGGTTTAAATAAAATATTGGGTAATGTATCTTTATCCAATGGTGTACCATCAGGTGCAGTAGATGAATCAGGGAAACCTACCACAGTCTTTTGAGCTGTAGGATATTTATCGTAAAGTTCATCTACCGTTCCGTAATCAAGAGCTCTTTGGGGGCACGATGCCACACATGACGGTGCTTTGCCTTCATCAAGCCTGTCCCAGCAAAAGGTGCATTTTTGCATAGGGTGATTAACTGCCCAGCTGGCTTTCTTATTAGGCTCACTCTGATCGTTTCCGAATTGAGGCGCACCAAAAGGACATTTTGCTACACATGATCTCAAATCCTGGCATACATCCCTGTCAACTATCACAATTCCGTCTTCGTCCCTTTTAAAGATAGCTCCCACCGGGCACGCTTCCACACAGGCTGGATTTGTACAGTGATTACATGACATAACGAGATTAAAAACACTTACATTAGGAAATGTCCCAGATTCTTCCACAGTAAGTCGACGCCAGTCCGCAGGTCCGGGGTTAACATCATTCCAGTCTTTGCAAGATACAACACATGCGTTGCAGCCCATGCATCTATTCTGATCAAAATAAAATGCCATCTGTTTATTAGCCATTTTTTCCTCCTCTAATTATTTACGCTTTCTTGATATTGACCCTGGTATCAGCACCTAAAGTCATACCTTGACCTATACGTGACGGTCTAAGCTTAGTCAGAACATTGATAGCTCCTCCTATATCAGGCATACCGTTTGCATTGTCTCCATTGGCCCAGCCGCCTTGTCCTATGGCTACAATGCCTGTTCTAACTCTTTCAGTAACCACAACTGAAGCATAGATACTACCCCTTGGGCTAGTTACAACAACTCTATCCCCTGTATTAACTTTATATCTGTTTGCATCAGACGGATTAATCCATATAGGCTCATATACGCCCTCATCCCAAACGTTGCCAACTTTTCTATTGCTGTAATCAAGAAAGGCTTCTTTGCCCTTCAGATTTCTTTTGAAAAGTTCATTTAAGTATGCATTATTGTTATGTGTTGAGTGTGACCTATACATCACATGCCAGCCATTGAGTGTCAGTGGGAATTCATCATTAATCTTTTGAGGGTCCGGATGATTGCCGTTTGCAAATATACCTTCCAATATAGGGATAAACATCGGTATTGCATAGACAAATTTACCAGTAGTTTTATCATCATGTAGAGGACCGCTCAGTGTTGGTATTCTGTTGTCATCATTATTGTATCCTCTTGCTTCATAATCTTCCACCATAGCCTGGCTATATATCTCAAGCTTGCCGGTGGGCGTCAAAAGTGGATTTGATTGGGGATTTGCTCTAAATTTTGCTAAAGGATCTGTTGTACCAACTGTTTCATCAAAACTAAATACACCTTTTTCCTTCCACTCTTCATATGACATTTGTATACCATACGCCCCAAACAGACCTTCAATTGATTCTCGTCTCCAATCATCAACTGTTTTACCTTCAGTAAATTCGCTTTTTAGCCCCATTTTATCAGCAATAAGTGAAGCAATATCATAATCAGCCTTAGCTTCACCTTGGGGCTCTACAGCTTTGTTCATGCAAATTAGTGCGTCACCTGCAAGCCAACCGGAACATGCGCCCTCTTTTTCAAAAGCCGTTGCTGCAGGAAGTATATAATCAGAAAATTTTGCAGAAGGTGTCATAAACTGATCTGAATTAACAATAAGTTCTATGTTATTCTTATCTTTTATAATCTCTGAGACTGTATTATAATCTCCGCACTGGTTTACAAGACAATTACCTCCAAAGTTCATAAGTGCTTTCATTTTAGTAGGCATACGTTTTGTCTGACCATCATTCCACATGGATTTTCCTGTACCACCATACTTTGCTATATCCGGCCACATAAAGACAGGAAAAGTATTCCTTGTTATAAAAGGTGTATAGTTGGGAGCGGTAAGCTTTGTAGTATCATAAAGGTTAAGTGCTACAGAGTTTTCGCCGGTGGGCATACTCAGTGCGAAAGACACCGGCAGTCTGTCTGTATATACACCAACGTGTCTGCCAGGTTGCCCAAAATTTTTAGTGATTACCCCTAAAGCATAGCAGCTTAACGGTCCCTGTTCACCCTCAGATTGTCTCTGAAATCCGCCACCTAACCATAAAGTAACTTTCTTGGTAGCAAATGTAGTTGCAAGGTTTCTAATATCAGAGGCAGATACACCTGAAATTTCTTCTGCCCACTCTGGTGTCTTGGGGTCCTTACCATAGATTGGGACAAGAGCATCCTTAAGAGGATCGTTTGGATCCTGTGGATTGTAATTATTATAGCCTATTTTATCGGGATAAACCGAAGTGGCTCCATTAAGGCCTGCTTTAACTAACCTATCATCAGACCCCATTATCATCGCACTCATCGAGGCTCCATTGGGGACTTTATATTTTGTTCTGTCAACATCACTATGATAAGTTTTATAATTTTCTAGACCTAAATTATCATAAGCAGCATCATCAAAAAAGCCATGAGTATATTTAAGGATAAATTCCTCATCAAGTGCATTACCTATCTTATTGCCATTTTCATCCCATGTGCGACAAATCAGCTCATGAATAATGGCAGCTATTACAGCTGCATCTGCTCCGGGAACCGGACAGATGTACTTGGTAGCCTGAGTTGCAGCTGTCTTTGAATATCTACTATCAACAACTATTACTTCCCCTACCATTTCATTAAGTTGTTGCAAATACCAACCTGTGTTAGTACCCCATATACTTTCAGCATAATTACCACTCCAGACTACAACAGCGTCACTATTAAAAGCATCTTGCCGTGATTTCCCCGGGGGAAAGTAAAAATCTTGCCCAAAGAAAAACCAACTGGTATGCTCTAATGATGGCCAGCTATAATCATTTCTGTAGGTCATTTGCCCGCCTAACAAATTAAGAAGACGTCCTGAGCATTGAGCAGCTCCCCCAACCTCATTGCCATCTCCTGAAGCATAGTGATTGTACAAAGCTTCAGGTCCATATTCACTTTTTATCTGCTGGAGTTTATCTGCGATTTCCCGAGCTGCCTGATCCCAGCTTATTTTAACGAACCCATTAACATCCCCCCTATTTCCTGTCTGCTTAAGAGGTGTAAGGATTCTGTCGCTTCTGTAAAATCTCTGCCGGTTACTTCTGCATCTAACACAAGCTCTGAGCTGAGGGTGATCCCCATTTCCATCAACAAGGTTTTCATCCGGCCTTTCATCAGTAACAAATCTTTTTATCACACCATTTTCAACATAAGCTTTTGTTACACATCTTCCGCCGCAGTTGTGAGGCGCTGCACCGGCAACTACCGCACCTCCTATTTCAGGAGCAGTAGGTCTCGATTCCTCAGCTTCTTCCATATATGTCTGTCCGCCGTCTCCGTCACCACCGCATCCGTAGATAGCTGCAGTAGCTCCTATTGCAGTCATTCCTTTCAGAAAACTACGACGACTTACGTTTGTTTCATTCAGCTTGTCGCTTATACCCATTTTTT
>DDHP01000047.1 GCA_002338145.1 Deferribacteraceae bacterium UBA1873
CAGGCGGAACACATACCTGTCACTTCATCAAACCTTAGAAAACTGTTCATCTGGTTGCCTTCCGGATTACCTATAGATCTGTAGCGGCTTCCTTTTTTCCATGTCCAGGTATGCGCATCATGGCAGGTGGCGCAGGTAATTGAGCCTAAAATATCATTTTCCCCTTTTTTGTTAAACACAAGATCGGCAATCTTTTCATTATATCTATAAGTTACGGGAATATCAGGATGGCCATAATATTTTACCGTTTTCTCCCCGGCTATACCGTCTTTATTGTGGCAGTAAAAACATACTTCCTTGATAAATCCTTTTTCAGTTGAAACTTTAAAAGGGAAAAGAAAATTGTTTTCTGCGGGGAAGTTATGCATTTTATGGCAGCTGTTACATACATTATCAAAATTCTCTTTCTTAAAAATAAGCATATTATGATCGGAGCGGACAATTTGCTTTTTTCCGCTATGACATTCTGAGCAAAATTTAAAATCATTGCCGTCTTTTGTTTGTATCCTTACAAATTTATTGTTTGATAAGTGAGGGTCATGACATGTGGCACATACCAATTTGCCGTTAAAGAGCGGCATATTTATATCGTCATTAAATTTTTCGTTATAGGGATGAGATGTATCAAACGTTTTTTCCTCAGCATAGCCGTTTTCGCTGTGGCAGTTTTCACACCATTTAACCGGTCTGTCTTTATTTTGCTGCAACAGATATTCGCCGCTGTTGTGAACCGTGTGGCAGATACCGCACACATCTCCTTTGTCAACAAACTCTTCAGCCTTCTCATCCTTTTCAGGAAATTCAGCCACATAATGTTTCGTTTTATAAATTTCCTTTTTATCTTTATGACATGCCAGACAGACATTTTCACCAGTATTTATTTTTATAAAACTATTGTTTATATCACCTTCATCACCCTTCTCAGGACCGTTAAGATGCGGATCGTGACACGTATTGCAGGAGAGAAAATACTTGCCGCTTTGATTATCCAGATATGTTTTGTCCCCGCTGAATTTTTCAACAGTCCCGACAGGGTGAGACACCTTTTCAATTGGTTTTTTGTCAGCAAGTCCTTCATCCCTATGGCAGTTAAGGCATATTGATTTTCCTTTATCTTTTGAAACCTTAAAACTGAAAATCATTCTTTCAGATTTGGCATTATGGACTAAATGACATTCATTACATATGCTTTTACTTTCTCCGGATTCTCTCAGATCATGGTCGGTATTATAAATTTTATCCTTATTTTCATGACATTCGGAGCATATTTCATCATAATTTTTGCCTTCAATTCTCATAAAGTTCATTTCCATATCGTTGAGATTTTCAGTTTTCTTATGGGGATTATGACAGGATACACAGGTCAATACTTTATCATCAATATTGATTTCCCTTAACATTTCAGACTTTAGTTTTACATTTACCGGGTGGGAGTTTTCACCGATTACCTTTTTTTCAGCTTTTTTGCCTTCTGAATGGCAGTTAAAGCAGCCTAATCCGGTCCCTTCTCTATCGATTTTGTCATTTTTGAGCAGTTTTTTACTCTTCGCATTATGAATCTTGTGACAGCTCAAACAGTTTATTTCCTCTTTTCCGTGTCCTGTATCCAAAATTTCTTTTTTCTTTTCATGACAATCAAGACACAACCGGGAGTTTTCTGTTTCATCTCTGAGGAAGTTTTTAGTGTTTTTATGAACATTATGACATGTGGCACACGTCATAACGGACTCTTTTTTATCAAAATTCCCGGAAAAGTAGTCTACTATTTCACCAAAAAGCGGAAGCTTCTTAACTTTTTCAGTTTTTTTACCGGTGGGGTGGTTATAGAGATTGTTATTTATAGTTTTTCCTTCAGCCACAAGATTTTTTGAATGACAGGATAAACATGCCTTCTCCACAAGGTCATCCCCTTTTCCAAGTTTCAGGCTCCAGCCGTGAGGACCGTGACAGGCATTGCACACGCCGTGATTAAAAGGAGATTCGCCCATTTTATTTGTAAATCCTTTTTCCCTTTTCATGTTGTGCTTGGTTCTGTATATTTCCTTTTTATTGTCATGGCACACAAGACAAAGCTGATCGCCTCTGTTTGAAACCACCAGCAGCTGTTCACTCACTCCCTTATGCGTGTTGTGACAGCTCAGACATATAATTTCATTCTTTCCAGCAAACATACCACCATAGTTTTTCAATAATTTAACTTCCTTATTATCTTCATGCTTAATATTAACGGGATGATTCAGCAGCCCTTTTTTATACGAAAGATTCGGATTCAGCTTATCTGTATGACACATGGAGCATATATCCGAATCCTCCAAATGCCCTATAAGAAGTTTACTCTCCTTGGGGCCGTGAGGAGTATGGCAACTCTGGCAAATAACCTGATTATTATCTGTGCCTAATTCACCGCCGTATTTGTAAAACTTCTCTGAAATTTTGTAGTTAACCTGCTTCTGCGGGTGATTATAATGACCGGTCTTTTTTGTATGACAGCTTTTGCAAAGCTCCGAATTTCCGTTTTCCATTCTGAGGAAAATACTTCGCTCATACCCTTCTTTCCGGGGATTACCGGTACCGTGAGCCGTATGGCACGTTTTGCATACAATATTGCCGTTTTCCAATGGTAGGATATCTGGAACTTTCATCTCCTCAGGTATTTCAACACCTGTTTTGTGCATATCCTTTGCCCATACCCTTTTTCTACTGTCCACAACGGTACCGTCGTGACATCCGAAACATATTTCCTGCGTAGCAACCACACGTTCCTTCTGATAAGGAACCAGATCGGTTCCGCTAAATTCGTAAAAAAACGGATCCATCCATTCGTAATGGCATATTGCACACTCTTTTGCAGAGTCAGGGTTACCTCCGCCTTTAGCGTATACTTGAAGAGCCACAAAAAATAATATCAGGCAAATAATCGTTTTTTTCATTTAAAACCCTTGAGATTAAAAATTTTAACTGATTTATTAAGAAAATCCGTTACAGCAAGTTGATCTTTGTATATTGTCATCCTGACAGGCGATACAAACTTCAGTTTTTTACCGTCAGAATCTCCCAGAACGCCTATAAAATTACCTTTTTTATCAAAAACCTGAATTAGCCCCATATATCCATCAGCTGCAAAAAGATATTTATCTTTGTAAATCACAACGCCTTTAGGCCTGTAGAAGTGACCGGAAGATACCCCCCACCCTCCAATATAATTTACATATTTCAAATCGTACGTCAGCTGCTGAATTCTTGTGTTAATAACTTCAGAAACAAATAAATCCCCTCTGCTGTCAATCGCAATATCAAAGGGATACCTGAACATCAGATAATCAAAGCCGTATTCCCCTTTCTTATTAATCAGGGAGCCTTTTTCGTTAAAAACCATTATTCTGTGATTATCGTTGTCGGCAACATAATATTTGTTGTCATAAAAAGCTATATCCGTAGGGTCAAAAGCACCCTGTGAATTCTGAATACTGCCGGAAATACTAAAATTTTCATTTAAAATATAGATTTTACCTTCTGCAGGGACACATATAAAATATTTGTTTTCATGCCTTTCAAAGCACATCCCCTCATCCGGTGCATTCAGTTTTATTTTCTGTTTTTCCTGGAAATTTTCATACAGCAATACGGCCGGTTCGTAGGCATCCAGCACATAAAAAGAATTGGAGTCCCTAAAAACCACATCAGTGGGCAGGGAGTGTTTTTTAAAATTAACCTCTCCCGCTTTTTTTACAGGTATTAAATTAAGAGCGTATGAGTTACCCACATTATTTGCGAATAAAAAAAACAGAATCAGTAAAAATAATTTCCTCATTCAAAACTCCGATGTATAAATATGATATGCTTTTTATGCTTCAGCTTCACAGCTTAGAGAATGAGCTAATTCAATTGAATGTCCATTTCAACTCTCTAAGCTATCTCAACCAACTCAATTTTAATCTATTCATACCTTAAACCCATCGTCCATAATCTATTACCTAAGCCCACTTGCATATTTGTTTACTATATCGTTAATATGGCAGAGATTTCTTTCCGAGCACCGAGCACATATATGCTTATGTGCTCGGTGCTCGCTTCCGGTCGCAAGAATGCCTGCGGCTAGCACCAGTCATTTAGACTGGTAAATTATGTGGAACATTCTATTTGTCCGCCTATGGCGGATGCTATACAACTTTTCCTGTCATTCCGAGCGTAGCCGAGGAATCTCTAACGTCAAATAACGGTAGAGATTCCTCCACTCTACCTCTACCTTTGTCTTTAACTTAGCCCTTGTTCCTTGGAACTTAGCCCTTAACACACATCACCCATTACGCATTACATATCACTTGTCACGGCTCTTTTCCTTCTGTCCGGGAGAGAAAAGCTTCGGAATATAAAATTTTTCATATTTTTTAACCATTCCCACAACTTCATTACCAAGTATCTGCGCTACTCTACCTTTTGTATAGCCAACTTCCTGAAGGGGAAGGTATGATTCACTAAGTGTTTGGGCATGACACTCCCCGCAGGAAACAGGTTTTTCCGATACGCTTTTATGTATCATTTTTTGTCCCCGGCTTTTTCGGGACGGCCCTAAGTCAGGGAGAATATTTTTGAATTTTTGCACAAACTCCCTTAACTGTTCAGAATCATAACGATTAAAATTGCCTTTCTCATATTTTAAAGGCATAAGTTTATAGTTTGCATTGCTTAAATAATCCTCTATACC
>DDHP01000042.1:0-2113 GCA_002338145.1 Deferribacteraceae bacterium UBA1873
AGAAATTCCGAAATTCCCTGAAGAAATAGTAGGAAAAAACCAATCAGTAATGCAGTTTTATAAGGATACACAGGCGGAGCCCATGTTGACTGACTGTGTTCCATAATCTGCCACGACTGTATCATAAATTGGTACGAAGCTTTTAATCCAAAATATATAAAAGGAAAGAAAAATACCAAATAGCCGATAATATCCAGAATACCCTGCTTCCTTGGTGTTGCACGGGAATAAAAAATATCTATATTAACATGGCTTTTTGATTTCAATGCATAGGCGTACCCCATCATGAACAAAAAACCATATAGCATATAACTTAGCTCAAATCCCCAAACGGTGGGGCTTCCAAAGAATTTCCTGCTGACTACTTCGTATAAAACAATTATAAGTAAGATATAAATAATAAAACTTAATGCTTTTCCTATTACAGTATTGAAAGCGTCAATCCATTTAATTGCAGTATTCATACTTATCCCCTTTTTAATTAAGCCGAAGAGAATAATCTCTCCGGCTTTGTGGGTAAATTTTGATTATTATTCCAGATGCTTGCCTTTGATATAATCTTCATAAGGATATGCCGAAATGCCACTTTTTACTTCTTTCCAGTTTGAGTATAGCTGTATTAGATCTTCCTGGGATGTTAATACTTTATCCAGTAATGGGTTTTTCTTTCTTAAGCCGTCAAGGTAATTCTTTGTTGTTTCTCTGAGTTTGTTAAGTGACTCATCGTCAAGTTTGTTAAATGCTACACCTTCTGCTTTGTAATTCTTTATTGCAATTGCGTTTTCGTACTCCCTTTCACCCATGGACCACAGTTGTGTTTCTCTGGAAGCTATATCCAAAACATATTTCAGATGCTCAGGAAGTTTGTTATAAGCTTTCTCATTAACCATAAACATGTTTTGGCATGAAGCCTGATGCCATCCGGGCACCAATACATTTTTAGCTACTTCTTGGAATCCAAGCGGGTAAGTTGCACTCGGTGTACTGAATTCTGCTCCATCCACCACACCACGCTCCAATGCAAGGTAAGTTTCTCCACCGGGAATCGGAGATACGTTCACACCCATTTTTTCAAATATGTCTGCAGCCCAGCCGACGGTCCGAATCTTCATTTTGCCCATTTCATTCACTGAATTAACCGATTTCTTTGTGAAAAAACCGATTTCCTGTCCAGGGTTACCTCCCATTAAAGGTACAAGGCCGAATTTCCCGTAAACCTCTTTGGCCAAATCCATCCCATCATGCTGAAGCCAAATAGTATACTCAAGACTGTTCATGCCAAAAGGTACAGATGCAAAAGCAACAAAAGCTTGATCTTTCCCTTTCCAATAGCCTGGCCAGTCATGTCCCATCTGGGCTACGCCGTTTCTTACTGCATCAAATATTTGGAATGCAGGGACAATAGCGCCAGCCGGATAAACTTTAATCTTAAGCTGCCCCTCGGATAATCTGTCCACGGTCTCAGCAAAATGCTGTGCTGTTTCATAAAAAGGGATACTCGTGCTCCATGTTGTAACAAGTCTCCAGTTGTAAGTCTCTGCAGCAAAAGCGGAAGTTGCTGCTGATAGCATAAAAACTATCGAAAAAATTAATGCGAGTTTCTTCATATACATCCTCCTATGATGTTCTATGCTTATGTTGTAAGCAAAAAGTGTTCCAAAATAAAAAAGCTTAACTAAGGGGTTATACAGATGGATATTGATTTATTTTTGAATCAAATATACATATATTGTCTAAATAGCAGATGGTGGTAGATAAAATATTGATTCATAAGTGAATCGAACGATAAGAATGTGAATCAAAAGTGTTTTTACTGTATAAAATTGTTTTAATTTAGGGAATGCTTTTTGAGAAGCCTCACAACCTTAGGTTGGCTGATACCAAGTGATTTAGCAATATTTCGTGTGGTGACATGTTCCTTTTTAGCCTGAACAAGTATTTCATATTCAAATTTGTCAAGCATGTTTTGGAGTGACTTTTCAGGCACTATTTTTCTTTTTTTCTGAATACGGTAAAAATCTTCAGTTGTTAGCTCCTGGTTAGGGGATAGAAGTATTAACCTTTCTATTACATTTTCCAGCTCCCTTACATTACCGGGCCAATCAAACGATTG
>DDHP01000042.1:2372-35241 GCA_002338145.1 Deferribacteraceae bacterium UBA1873
ATATCTTCAGTTCTTTCCCTTAATGCAGGGACATTTATAGGAATCACATTCAGTCTATAGTACAGATCTTCTCTGAATTTTCCGTTTTTTACCAATTCCCATAAATTTTTATTTGTTGCGGCGATTATTCTGGTATCTGTTTTTATAGATTTCCTTCCGCCGATTTTAAAAAACTCTTTATCCTGCAAAAACAACAACAGTTTCGATTGGGCTGAAAACGGCAGTTCAGAAATTTCATCGAGAAATACCGTTCCTTTGTCAGCCGACTCGAAAATTCCAAGCTTACCCTTTTTGTCAGCCCCGGTGAAGGCTCCCGGCTCATATCCGAAAAGTTCTGATTCTATCAAACCTTCCGGAATAGCCCCGCAATTTACTTTTAAAAATTTATTGTTTTTTCTATTGCTTGTTCTGTGCACCAATTCGGCTACCACGCTTTTGCCCACACCTGTTTCGCCGGTGAGTAATATTGTGGTACTGGTATTAGAAAGTTTAAGAACTGTGTCTATTACCTCTGTCATTTTTTCGCTTGTGGCGATAAAACCTTCTTCTTTCAAATAAGAGTCTCTGGCAGTATCTTTGTCCAGCACATCGTTATACTTTATCACTGTTAAATCCCATATAGTATTAATAATTAATTCTATTTCGTTATTATCATTAAGAATAGGTCTGCCTTTTACTAAGAGATTTTTGCCGGTCTTTGTTTTATAGGTTATTGTCGCAGGTTTTTTGCGCTCAAGGACAAGCAGGCTTGCTGCACCTGAAAAATATTTGTAATGATGAACCAAATCGTAAAGTGTCTTTCCGACAAGCTCTTCATTGGCAAATCCGGACATCTTCTCGTATGTCTTATTAACAAGAAGAGTCCTGCCCTCGCCGTCCACTACATATATCCCATTGTATACATTATCAAAGATCGTTCTAAAGAATTTCTCGTCAAAACCAAATCTCATATAAGATCCTTCAGCTTCTAATATTTTGTAATTTTAAACTAAAAATATATTTTTACAACAAATTAGTCTGGTTAGCCCCAAATTCAGCATTATTTTCACAATACAAGCTGCCGATATTAATTAAAAATAATCGTTATACTGGTGTCAACAGGTGGACATAAGCATAAATTTTTAGCTCTCTGCTGCCAAAAGCATGTAACCTTCGTTACAAAAACTCTTGCTGGAAAAATAGAGCAGCACCTGAGCTAGCAAAATTGACATATGCAATTTAAGCAATAGCCGGGGGAGTACATATAAGTTAACACATTGCCTATAACCCAAAATGACCGGAGTAAAAGTTTGTCTGTGGCAAAAAACAGTAGTAAGTCTAACCAAACGGACGTTTCTACTTAAACGTTTTTATTGCGTTGTTCAAAACAAAAACCATAACCACATGATATATGTAAAAAGGGAAAAAACTGTTGTCAAAATAATACCGCTGCTTGCCACATCGGGATCACCTTCCATCGCTGAAGCCAAAACATAATTAACCGTTGCTGCAGGCGAAGACAGCATTATTACCAGAACCTTATCCGGCAGACTCAACTTTCCGTCAAGCAATTTCAGAGCAACAAAAGCAACCAGAGGCATCAAAATCAGTTTTATTAACAATGTATTTGCAAGCAGTATTTTGTTACCTTTTACCATTTCACTTTTCATTGTTGCCCCAATACATAACAGTGCCAGCGGCAATGTAACCCCTGTCAATAAATCCAGTGTTTCTTTTACAAAATTATATAACTCAATCTGCAGTAAAGAAAAAATAATACCCAGTATACATGCAATGGCTAAAGGATTAAAAAGTGTATTTTTAATAAAAATCCACAAACTTACTGTTTTGGAAGAGCCAACTGAAAGGGAAATAATAGACAAAAGATTCACAAGAGGGACAATAAAAGCCATCAGCAAACTTGCAATCATCAAACCCTGATCGCCAAATGCATAATAACTTACGGGAAGACCCATATAGGCATAGTTCGCCCTGAAATTATTCATTGCAAATGTTCCCACCTGGCTTTTAGAAATATTAAATATATTACCCATCAAAAAACTAAAAAAGAATATCCCAACCACAGAAACACACATAACAGTAAACAGTTTAAGATTAAAAGAGCTGTATATATGTGCCTGGGAAATTTTGTAAAATAACAGTGCAGGTAACAATACAAAAAAAATAAGTTTATTTGCCGAATTAATAAAATCCTGACGTATCAGGTCAAACATGGACAAAAATTTGCCCAACCCCAAAACAATAAAGATAGGGGAAACAATATTAAGCAAATTCAGCATATTACCACCTTCGATAATCTCCACAATCATATTCTTTTTTTATGAAAAATTCAAATTTTCTTCACTGCAACACCTCAAAAACTACTCAGTCATAAATTTTACAATAGGTTAAACTGATAGCTGGATTTTGAAGCAGCCGATATTAAAAATATTCTTAATTGGGAAAAATGGGAGGGCATGAGAAATATAGAACATTGCAATTTCTTTTATTTATTGATATTTTATATTAGCTACCAATAAATTTACACCTGAGTAAAGGAGCAACAATGATTAATAAAGAATCCAAATATAATGAAGAAAAAAGTGACATCTTTTCAAAAGACAAGCTTGTTGAAGATACAGCAAGTCAGTCAATCAGGCCAAAAATTCTGGATGAGTATATAGGACAGTCCAAAATAAAAGAAAATCTAAAGGTTTTTTTAGAAGCAGCAAAAAACAGAAATGAAAGCCTGGATCACTGCCTTTTTTACGGTCCTCCGGGGTTAGGTAAGACCACATTAGCCACAATTATAGCAAACGAACTTGGTGTTAACATAAAAGCCACTAGCGGTCCTGTCATAGAAAAACCGGGAGATTTGGCAGCCGTCTTAACAAACCTTTCAGAAGGTGATGTCCTTTTTATCGATGAAATACACAGACTTCATTCCAGTGTAGAAGAAATCCTTTATCCTGCAATGGAAGATTTTCAGCTTGATATTATTATTGGCCAGGGACCAGCGGCACGAACAATCAAAATAGATCTGGAACGATTTACCCTAATCGGCGCCACCACAAGGATGGGTTTGTTAACTTCCCCATTAAGGGACCGTTTTGGAATGATTTTCAGACTGGAATTTTACGGAAACAATGAGCTTACCGACATTATCATAAGAGCCGGAGAAGTAATGAATCTTACCATAGCACAGGATGCGGCAGAAGAAATAGCAAAGCGTTGCAGAGGAACACCGAGGGTAGCTCACAGAATTCTAAGACGGATAAGAGATTTTGCCGATGTTTATAATAAAGGTATAATCGAAAAAGAAATAGCTGCTCACGGTTTGGATCGTTTGGAAATTGACAGTCTGGGGCTTGATACATCTGACAGGAGATATCTGGAATCGATAATAAAAAAATATGATGGCGGTCCGGTGGGTGTAGACACAATAGCGGCAACATTATCCGAAGAAAGAGACACTCTGGAAGATGTAATAGAGCCTTTTCTTATTTATTGCGGTTTTATAAAAAAAACACCCAGAGGAAGAATGGCAACGGCCAGAGCTTATGAACACCTTGACCTCGGCCCTGCAATTCACCCCGATAGCGGAAATTATCAAATTACAGTTGACGATTTATTGCAAAACAATGACGAATCTACAAACTGATATTTTAAACTGTACAACCTTATCGGAGCAAAGGTATAAATAATATTATGGCTAAACAGAGAGTAAATTACATATGCAATCAGTGCGGATACCTCAGCCCAAAGTGGTCGGGGCGCTGTCCGGAATGTGGCAGCTGGAACAGCATGGAGGAAAAGTTTCCTGAGACTGATAAAAAGTACTCAACAAACAAGAAAAATGTGGATATTGTCAAACTGAAGGATGTCAGTGGCATAGATGTAGACAGACTTTCCACCGGTATTTCGGAACTCGACCAGGTATTAGGCGGTGGAAGCGTAAAAGGCTCTGTTGTTTTGGTTGGGGGAGAACCCGGTGTAGGCAAATCCACAATTATGCTGCAGGTTGCCTCTGTCTTTTCCGAAAATGCGAAGAAAGTGCTTTACGTTTCCTCCGAGGAATCAAGACCTCAGATAAAAATGAGAGCAAACAGACTTAATCTCTCAAATATGGATCTTGATATTCTGAGCACTACAGATTTTAGCGATGTTGAAAGTATTATAACCACAAAAATATATGATTTTTTGGTTTTGGATTCTGTACAAACAATAGCATCTGCTGAGCTTAAATCTCCTGCCGGTACGGTTAGCCAGGTAAAATTTATTACTTACAAATTAGTAGAATATGCAAAATCTTCAGGATTGACCGTTTTTATTGTGGGGCAAGTAACCAAAGAAGGGGCAATCGCAGGCCCGAAAATTCTGGAGCATCTTGTGGACACGGTCCTCTACTTTGAAGGTGACTATTCAAAAGGTATAAGGATATTAAGGGCAGTGAAAAATCGTTTTGGCTCAACCAACGAGGTGGGTTTATTTGAAATGAGAAATGAAGGTTTGGTGGAAATAAGCGGTTTTGAATTTTTAGAAGATACAGAGAATACCGCCGGAAAAGTTTTGACCTCGGTAATGGAAGGCACCAGGGCTTTTTTGGTGGAAGTGCAGGCTCTGGTAAGCAATACATATTTTAACTTTCCCAAGAGAAACGCTAACGGATTTGATTTAAACAGGCTGCAGATGCTTCTTGCAATTGTGGAAAAGAGATGCGGTCTTAACCTTGCCGGTGCAGATGTTTTTCTGAATATTGCAGGAGGTCTAAAGATTAACGAAACATCAGCTGATTTGGCTGTTTGTGCTTGCCTTATTTCGTCGTTTAATGACACCAAGCCCCCGGCAAATGCTCTTTTTCTGGGAGAAGTGGGACTTACAGGAGAAGTACGAATACCGGCCAACATTGACAGCAGACTGAAAGAAGCTGAAAAATTCGGATTAAAAACGGTCTTTCTGCCTGATTGTGATATGAAATTTAAAGGCGAAATAATCAGAATCAATTACATAAACGATATAAATAAATATCTTTAATATTAAAAGGAGGTCTTCATGGATTTAAAAGGTAAGAAAGCGCTTATTTTCGGAGTTGCAAATCAAAAATCTATAGCCTATTCAATAGCCAAAAGATTAAAAGCAGAAGGGGTGGAACTGGGATTCACCTACGCAGGTGAAAAATTGCAAAGAAGGGTTGAGCCCATATCAGAAGAGCTGGGGGGAATCTTTTGTGTAAAATGCGATGTTACAAGTGATGAAGATATTAAAAATACTTTTGAAATAACAAAAGAAAAATTGGGAAACATTGATATATTGGTTCACGCTGTAGCTTTTGCTCCGGCTGAAGATTTGAAGGGCAGATTTGTGGATACAAGCAGAGAAGGCTTTAGAATTGCCATGGATATAAGTGCTTATTCTCTGGTGGCATTGGCAAAACATGCAGAGCCGTTAATGGGAGAAGGCTCAAGCATCATAGCAATGACTTACTACGGTTCTGTAAAAGTTGTTCACAACTATAATGTTATGGGTGTAGCCAAGGCAGCTTTAGAATCATCTGTCAGATATCTGGCCAATGATTTAGGAGAAAAAGGAATAAAAGTTAATGCCATTTCCGCCGGTCCCATAAAAACACTGGCTGCAAGCGGCATATCAGGATTCAAAACAATACTTGCTCAGATAGAAAAACGTTCACCGTTAAAAAGAAATGTTACAGGAGACGATGTGGCCAATACCGCTGTTTATTTAAGCAGTAACCTATCAAGTGGAGTTACCGGTGAAGTTATTTATGTAGACAGTGGATACAATATTTTAGGAATATAATAACTATCTCTTAGACAGGCAGTTTGTTTATGCAGACCGCCTGTCTGATGTGCTTTAACAGGAAAATACAAGCTAAAAATTATTACCTGATAGCAACTTTATGGAGTACTACATCATCCCCTATTAAAATTTCCCGTTTACTGTCCAAAATAAGAGCGGTGGCTGTTTCACTACCGGTATAGATAACCTGAACTGTACCTATATGAACACTCCTGGCAAAACCGTTTTCATCTACCTGCTGGTATACTTTTAGTATATCCCCATTTTTTATATTATCCTGCTTACCCAAACTTATGATACATCTGTAACCTTCACTTGAAACACGCATGTCATATGTCGTATAAAGTATTTCACCGATAATACCCGAATTCACCACCCTGTATCCGGAAGGCTTTGGAAACGAATATTCTCTGTACATGTCAGCATAAAATCCTTTTTGGATGGATTCAAAAGACTTGATAATTTTTACCAGTGCGCTTCGAGAATCGGTCTCCACAATCTCTCCGATACCGGCCGTTTTATAAACTGTACCCAATTCGGTTTTCTTTATTTTAATGTAAAGAAATACAAAAGCCCCTTTTTGGATGTCCCGTTTTGTTGCATTTATCCTAACAAGATCATTTGTTGCCACATATGCTTTGTTGGACTCAGTGGACACCACTTTAAATGGTGGAGGGGATTCCATAACAAGTTCCAGGTTATTAATCCGTTTAAAGTTAACCTTATAAAAAGGCATTCTAGATTCATATGCGTACATTTCAGATTCCGTTTTAACTGAATTTGTTGTAAATTTTTCACCAGAAGACAATTTCATAATTCCCTCATCATCCCCAAGACGGAATGTTTCACCGCCATAAATAACAGGAATGACAACATTATTTTCAGGATATATCAAATCAGGGTCATCGATTCGGACATTATATTTCCAGATAATAGGCCATTTAAAATTATCCTTGTAAAATTTACCGGAAATATCCCACAACGTGTCTCCCTTTTTTATAGTGTAGTTTTCTTCTCCGTAAACATTGCCAAAAAGAAAGAAAATACAAATAAAAAAGATTATTCTGTACATAACTTACTCCCATCTGGCTAAAAACTCAACTGCTCTACCGGCTTCATCGGAAGCAGGAAATTTTTGCTCCAGTTTTTTTAGTGTTTCCACCGCACGTTGTGTTTCACCTAACTCTTTATATGCCAATCCCATTTTAAGGTAAGCAGCAGGCACTTTATTTCCTTCAGGATATTTTTCCAATAACTCTTCCAGAGTGGAAATGCAATTTTCATATTCATTCTGTGAGTAATATGTTTCAGCTATCCAGTACTTGGCATTATCCGCTAAATCATCTTTAGGATAAAGAGAGAGAAATTCATTAAATTTTTGTCTGCTCTCATAGTATTTGCCCGATTTATAAAGCTCGTAAGCATAACTGTAAAGACTGCCTTTATCAGTAAAATCATCTTCTAATATTATTATCTGGCTCTCGTCTTCAGAACTTTTATTGTCCACTGACTGCTCAATTTCACTCTTTGATTTTCCAGAGGCTGAAACACCGCCGCTGTTGCCCGACATTTTAAATCTCTCTTTAATAAGTGAGATTTCATTGGTCAAATACGTCACATCGTTGTTTATGTCCGATATAGCCTCTGAGTTAACATTGATATTTTCTTTGTTTACAGCGATTTTTCTGTCAAGTTCGTCATTTTCCATCTTAAGGTTGGCAACAGTTTTCTGTAAATCAATGATTTCTTCGTTCATATCGCTTATGCTCTGATTTATAGCATTATTTTTAGGTGCACAAGCAGCTGACAAAGCAACAATAACAAATAATAACAAGTACTTTTTCATAAAATCTATCCCTCCAACAAATATTTATCAATCGTCGAAATGACAATCCCCATATCTGGTTTGCTGATAAACTCATTTGCACCAATACCTGAAACCTTTTTTTCATTCTCTTCACTTGCCAGCGAAGAGAATACTATAACAGGCAAATTCTGAATTTTTTCATTCTCCCTTACCTTCTTTATAAGAAATGTCCCATCAGCAACAGGCATTTCCAGGTCCGTCAAGATAAGATCCGGCGTCTCTTTGTTTAATGCATCCAGCAAGTTCTTGCCATTTTCAAACACTTTTACCCTGTAACCGGACTGTTCAATATTATTTTTCAGAAGTTTCCTTATAACATTGGAATCCTCCGCAAGGAAAACCAGCTTATCCTGCCTCTCGGCAAACTTTGAAGTATCAATTTCAACGCTTTCCATACTGTCATTAGGGTTTATTTCGCTTATGATCTTTTCAAAATCCAAAAGCTGTATAAGCTTCTTGTTAACGTCCACAACCCCAAGCACAGAATCAGCAAGTCTGAAATCGGAAATCGAAGAGTAGTCTTTGATATCTGCCCATGTAATCCGGTGTATTCTTGTAATATCATCAACAATAAAGCCGTTATACTGGTGATTAAAATATGTTACTATAACTTTAGCAGTATTCTCATCATAATCTGCCTTCAAATTAAGCCAAAATCCAAGATTAATTATAGGAATAACCTTTTGTCTGACATTAGCAGTTCCAATAACAGCAGGGTGAGAATCGGGCACTTTTACAATTTTCGGCAGTTTTATAATTTCACGAACTTTCGCAACATTTATACCGAAATAATGTTTACGGTCAGCATTAATAAGAAATTCAACTATTTCAAACTCATTAGTACCCACTTCCAAAAGTATATCGTGATTGACACCCATAACGAACCCCGCTAAAATATCATGTTGATATAATCTTACTTACAGTTTTAATTATACCCGTATTAAAGTAATTTTACAATAAATTATGAAAATTTCTATAATTAAAAAATAAAATATGTTATACATACAGTCAATAAATAAAGGAGGTGTTTTATGATAAGTACAAAAATGGCAAAAGCTTTGAATGAACAGCTAAACAAAGAGTTTTACTCTGCATATCTCTATTTGGGAATGTCGGCCTGGAGCGAATTAAAAGGGCTAAAAGGTTTCGCCAACTGGTTTTACGTTCAGCATCAAGAGGAAACCATCCACGCTATGAAATTTTACAACTATATTCTCGATCAGGGAGCTGATGTAAATCTACTGAGCATCGACAAACCGGAAGCAAATTTCAAATCCACTTTGGAAATTTTTAAAAAAACCTTAGAACATGAGCAATTTATCACAAAAAGTATTTACGGGCTTGTGGATTTGGCTTTGGAAGAAAAAGATCATGCAACAAATGCTTTTTTACAGTGGTTTGTCAATGAGCAGGTTGAAGAAGAGTCTTCTGTCTCTGAAATTATAGATAAATTAAAGCTGGTGGACGATAAAGGTAATGGTATTTTTATGATAGACAAAGAATTAAGTGGAAGAACATTTACTCCGAATACCGGCACCATATAGTTCTTGAATAAATAATCTCATTTTGGCATGCCTGTTGCTTATAATGTAACAGGAGGCCAAAATGAGGAAAATTTTACTTACATTCATTCTTTTTACCTTTCTTACCGGTTGCAGCGGTGTTCAGACTACATTGGAAGATACCTACGACCTGCTGGACTCTTCCACAGGATTTGTATATTTTGCAGCTCTGGTTGAAGTTAATTCCAATTTTTCCTCTTTATTATATGACAAAACAAAAGCCGACTATAAAAATTATACCGCTAAATACTATGAAAAGCTTCCTATAGGTAAGAAATATTTTGTTATGACGGCAAAAATAATCGGTATTGATAAAACTGTCTATACAAATGAGTATACAGAAGCAATGAAAAATTTCATCAGACTTAACAAGCTGGGAACCATCACAGATTCACCGGAAAAAGCGGACATAATCGTAGTAACCAATATCGAAAATTCGTTTAACCGAAATTACGGGGAAAATTTTTCCAAAGTATCCATAACATTTTTCAAACCGGATAACACAATAGTATTTTACACTAAAGTAAAAAGTGTATCCAGATCTGACAGAAATTTCTTTTACCACCCCACCAAGAAAGCACGGCCTGTTGAATATCTGGCTGTAAAGGGTTTTGAAAGGCTGATTAATAAATCATTTGAAAAGCTATACTATCGTGAAGATACACAGGAGGACACATAATGTTAAACGGTCTGTATGTTGCCACAAGCGGTATGCTAATGCAGGAAAAAAGGGTTGACATGATAAGTAACAATCTAGCCAATGCAAGTACAAACGGCTATAAAAAAGAAACCCCCACATTTTCTTTGTATAAACCGAAAGTAGACGGCGGATACCCGGAAACTGTTATAAGAAATTCCACTTACAACAAAACAATCAATTCAACAGTAAAACTGGAAAATATCTATACTGATTTTAGTGTGGGAAGTATAAGAGAAACAGGGAATGAACTGGATCTCGCTCTTGAAAGTAAAAACACATTTTTTGTTGTGGATACACCTTATGGCATTCGTTTTACAAGAGACGGTAATTTTGAAATTGATAATGAAGGATTTTTGGTAAATCAGGACGGTTTCAGGGTATTGGGGCAAAACCCGGAGAATGACCAGGGGATAATGATACCGGAGGAAAACTTTTCAATAACACCAAACGGGGAGATTTTTGCTAACGGAATTATGCAGGACCAAATATATATTGCAGAATTTGATGATACACAAAATTTGCAAAAAGTAGGGCGAAACCTTTACACCGCCGTCAATACACTGCCTAATGATGCAGGAAACCCACAGATTATTCAGGGGGCGATTGAAGGCAGTAATATCAACGTAATGAAAGAAATGGTTTCAATGATAGATGCCCAGAGAGGCTATGAAACGTATCAGAAAGTAGTCCAGACAATGGATGAACTTAATCAGCAGGCAGCATCAACGATAGGGCGCTTAAGTTAATAAATCTTTAAACAGGAGGTAATAATGTTAAGGTCATTATGGACGGCAGCAAGTGGTATGACAGCACAACAAACTAACATAGACAACATTGCCAACAACTTGGCAAATGTTAACACAGTAGGGTTTAAGAAATCCAGGACAAACTTTGAAGATCTTATGTATCAGGAAATAAAACCGGCAGGTGCAGTAACTGCAGCAGGGATTAACAATCCCACTGGTCTTCAGATAGGATTGGGAACAAAAGTAGTCTCAACTGAAAAAATATTTACTCAGGGAAATTTTCAGCAAACCGGTAATCAACTTGATGTTACTATCGAGGGAGACGGTTTTTTTCAAATAACTTTGCCGGATGGAAATATCGCCTATACTCGTAACGGTGCTTTTAAAGTTAACGCTGACGGAGATGTAGTAACCTCCCAGGGTTATCTTTTGGAGCCGGGGATTAATATCCCTGAAGATGCTTTGGAAGTGGGTATTGGCGAAGACGGAACTGTATCGGTTATCATGCCAGGCCAGCAGGAGGCAGATGAAGTCGGCGCAATTGAAACGGTGCGCTTTATAAACCCAAGTGGATTAAGGGCAATAGGGAAAAATTTGTTTACGCCAACAGATGCAAGCGGTGACCCACAAGCGGGAGTTCCGGGGGAAGAGGGTTTTGGAACACTTGCACAAGGGGGGCTGGAGATGAGCAATGTAAATATTGTGGAGTCTATGGTTAATATGATTACCGGTCAGAGAGCTTATGAAGTTAATTCAAAAGCTATACAAACGGGCGATGAAATGTTACAGATTGTAAATAATCTTAAGAGGTAATTATTATATGAGGTTCGTTGTACTGTGCTTTACATTTTTAGCATTTTGTAGCTTTAACATATTTGCTGAAAGCATCCACAAAATAGACAGTAACTGTCTTAAAATCAGCGATATCGCAAATGTGGATATTGATGCCCCTATAAAGTGTGGTTTTGACTATGGAGAAACATATAATCTTCATAAATATAAAATAAGAAATCTGGCTCAAAAATACAATATCTCAGCAGAACAGCTGAAATACCATGGCAGTATCACAATACAGCGAAAAGGGAAAAAACTAACTGAAAAAAAACTGAAAAAAATACTCCTAAAAGCACTGAAAGACCGTCATCCTGAGGTGGATATTGAAATAGAAAGACTACGTTTATCAAAAAATATATATACGAACGAAAAAGAAAATATCTTAATAGAACTTCCGGAAGAAACATTCGGATCTACTTATTTAACAGTTAGTAACGGTATAAATAATTTTAACGTATATGCATATATAAAAGGTTACAAGACTGTTTATGTTACTACAGACCGTATATATAAGGAAAAACCCCTCAAAGGTAAAATTACGCTAAAAAAAGTTGATATAACTAACCTCAGAGATGAGCCTGTGGAAAATCCCGATAAATATATAAGCAACAGGGTGATAGCATCAGGCAGGATACTGGATAAAAGCATGGTTATGAAAAAACCGGATATTCTCAAAGGGGAAAAAGTCAAAATTATATTTAATGAAGATAATCTGCGTGTCTCAACGGAAGGAATCCTGCAGGAGCATGCATACATAGGAAAAATTGTCCGTGTGGAAAATACATCTTCAGGAAAAATAATTTCCGGCAAATACATAGGTAACGGACAGGTTACGACAACATACTGATAATAAGTCCATTTTCAGGGGAATAATTTCTGGTATACGTTTTGCTATTAAAACTGTAAAGCAAATTACCAGGAGGACGAGATGGCTAAAACATATTTTCTTTTTTTTATTCTTATATCGTTTCTTTTTATCGGATGTTCAAAAAGAGTCGATCTTGAAACAGACATTCCAGAAAATAGTTACAAACAGGAAGTTGAAGCATACAATAAAATGCTTGAAAGACAAAGTTCCACACCCTCCCTCTGGAATGCAGGGAGCAACGTCTCTACTTTGTTTCCAGATTACAAAGCCAGAACAATCGGCGACATCATAACGATAGAAATTGCTGAGCAAGCATCTGCCAGTAACTCCAGTTCAGCCAGCACTTCCAAATCAAGCAGTTACAATTCCGGAATTGATAATGTTTTAGGTTTGCCAACTGATTTTGGAATAAACAATTTTCTTAGAATGGGCAATCCACTCGATCCTACCGTTCAAGCAGACACCAGCAACAATTTTGACGGAAATGGCCAAATTCAAAAATCAGATTCAGTAACAGCTACAATAGCTGCAAGGGTGGTAAACGTGTTACCCTCCGGAAATCTTGTAATTGAAGGACACAGAGAAATTATCGTAGACGGGGAAAAGCAGATTATAACAATAAAAGGGCTTGTAAGACCAAAAGATATAGACGCTAACAACACTGTTTCATCCTCAGCAATAGCAGATGCCCAAATACGATACAGTGGTAACGGTATAATAACAAATGCCACAAGAAAAGGCTGGCTATCCAACGCTATTGATTGGGTGTGGCCATTCTAAGTAAGGAGGGGAAAATGAAAAAATTACTGATAATTTTTGTTTTAATTATAAGCACAAACAGTTTTGCAGCAATCAAGCTGAAAAATATTGCTAAAGTGGAAGGAATAAGAGCAAACCAGCTTATAGGATATGGACTGGTGGTTGGACTTAACGGTACCGGCGATAAATCCAGAACCGAATTCACCAACCAATCACTTGTAAATATGCTTTCAAGGATGGGGGTAACTGTAAATCAGGATGACGTAAAAGTTGAAAATGTCGCAGCAGTTATGGTTACAGCAACCTTGCCCCCTTTCGCAAAGGCGGGCTCAGAGATGGATGTAACAATATCATCCATAGGCGATGCAGAAAGCCTCGAAGGTGGAACACTTCTTTTAACACCGCTTAAAGCACCTAACGGAGAGGTATACGCAGTGGCTCAGGGTCCGATAACCGTAGGCGGCATGAATGTCTCGGCAGGCGGAACAAACACAACTAAGAACCACCCCACAGTTGGTCGCATCCCCAATGGAGCAATTATAGAAAAGGAAATCCCCTACCAGCTGAAACAAACATATATTACCCTTAATTTTAATAATATGAGTATCTCGAATATTGTAGAAGCAAAAAACAGGATTAATACAATTTTTAACGAAAAAATTGCAGAAATATCCAGCCCCGGGAGCTTACAAATAGCTATTCCCGGTGAATTCAGAAATAGGTATTACGAATTTCTGGATGAAGTTCTTAAGGTTGAAATAATCCCGGAAGATTTTGCCAAGGTTGTCGTAGATGAAAGAACAGGAACAATTGTAATGGGCTCGGATGTCAGAGTAAGCGCTGTGGCAATTTCCCACGGCAATTTAACAATAAAAGTCAACAGTACTGTCAACGTAAACCAACCAGGGCCATTTAGCAGAGGTCAAACTGTTATCACAGGGGAAACCGATGTAAATATAGAAGAAGAAGAAGGAAAAATGATGATGTTACCTGAGCCTGTAAGGATAAGCGATTTGGTGAAGGCGCTGAACTCCATCGGTGTTTCCCCCAGAGATTTAATAGCCATACTGCAGTCTATCAAAGCAGCAGGTGCTCTCCACGGAAAGCTGGAGGTAATATAATGGAAATTAATAACATTAACAATCCTGGTATTGAAATGTCAAATATTGACAAAAAGGAAAAGCTTAAAGATTTATGCACACAGTTTGAAAGTTTCTTTTACCACATGATACTCAAGGCGGGCAGGAGCAGTTCAATAGAATCTGATCTTGTAGAAAAATCCAGGGGAGAAGAAGTCTTTACTGAAATGTTTGACAGAAAAGTTTCCGAAATAGCCGCGGAAAACACTCAAGGTGGGCTAAAAGAAATACTTTTCGACTATCTGCAACAAAAATTACCGGATAACAAAACGGAACATGGAAAAAAATTCCCCGGCAAAATGAATGAACATTCTAAAAAGGGTAATTTTTACACTAATATCCAGCAAAATAGGACAGAAAGTATTGGCATAGACATTGCTTCATAAAAAAGTAAGAAAGCGAAGGAGGCAGCGTGAGAGGTTGTAATTTTTGCTAAAGTATTTTATAATTTCGCCGATTACCCTGTTGTAAACGGAGGAGCAAAATGAGAATTGAAGACAAAGTAAACATTGCTTACGAGAAAGTAAACACAGCTGCCAAAAAAGATAATGCGGAAGCTAAAAAACAAGTAGACAAAGCGGCATCTGAGTCTGACAGGCTGGTGCTTTCAAACGAAGCCAGGAAAGTGGCGGAACTTAAAGATGCTGTAAGATCTTCTCCAGACATAAGACAGGACAGGGTAAACGAAATTCGTGAGCAAATTAAGTCAAACACTTACAATATCAGCGGGCAGAAAGTAGCTGAAAAAGTTGTAAACGCGGCTATCGACGACCTCTTCTAAAATTACCTTCGCTTAATTCGGAGATGGAGGCTACAATGGAAAGAATCCAGGACCTTATAACTATATTGGAATCGCAGTATGCCCTGTATCAGGATATGCTGGAAGTTCTGAAAAGTGAAAGGGAAAGTATTACTAAATGGGAAATAGATAAGACAATCGAATTGGCTAAGTCAAAAGATACACTGTTGTACAAGGAAAAGCTTTTGGACGAAGCCAGAAATAAGCTGATGAAGAAAATTCAGCATGACACCAATCACAATTCATCCACACTCAGAGAGCTTGCTGACAGAATCGAGGACAGCGAGACTAAAGAAAAACTTCGCACTCTAAGAAAAGATTTGATTCACATTACTAATGAGATACAATCGGAAAATATTTCGATAAAAATGCTTTACAATACTAATCTCAAGCTTATTTCCGACTTTTTTGAAAAAATTGGTCTTTCTGAATCCGGTGTTTATATGCCGGGCGGAATGGGGACCAAAAAGGCAGCTTCTTTCAGCAGAAGCGCTTAGGAGACTATTATGTCTAATATTTTCGGGCTTTTACACAACGGCGTTTCCGGACTTAACGTTTCCCAGGCGGGTATTGACGTTACCGGTCACAATATATCCAATGCAAACACAGAAGGTTATTCAAGGCAAAAAGTCAACATCTCCACCCATGCACCCCACAATGTAACACCAGGTCCATTTGGCAGAGGTGCAAAAGTGGACAGTGTGGAAAGGATATATGATGACTTAATGGCAAGCAACCTGAGACAGGAAGAATCTTCGTTATCATCATGGGAAAAACTTCAGACAAAATTAGAGCAGGTGGAGATACATTTCAATGAACTGGAAAGCGGATCAGGTCTGGGGGATGCATTAAAAGAATATTTCAATGCGTGGCAGGATTTGTCGAATACAGCAACGGACAATTCAGATGAAGCCATGGTAAAGCGTTATGATTTGATAGAAAAAACAACAACCCTTACCCAAAAGATAAACGAAAGTTACGATGCTTTGGAAGCTATCAGAAACGAAAGTGATCAAAAAATAAAAGAATACGTCAGCAATGCAAACAGTATTATTGAAAATATAGCATCACTTAACAAAGAGATATCCAGGGTGGAAAGCTCCGGAGACAATGCGAATGATTTAAGGGACAAAAGAGAATTGTTGCTGAATGATCTCTCTGAAATAATGAATATAAATACAACAGAAACAAGAACAGGGGCTATAAATGTATATTCAGGCGGGAGCATGCTCGTTGCCGGGCCTGAAGCTAATAAACTATACGCTGTTGAAAATAATGAAAATGAAGGACACCTGGACATCTATTGGGGCTCCGGAATGAATAATGAACCCACTACAAACATTACTAACAGAATAACCGGGGGTTCTCTGCACGGAGAAATTAAAGCCAGGGATACTCTGTTAAAAAAATACACTGAAGATCTTAATGATTTATCGGCAACACTGATTTCCTCCACCAACCGGATACACAGTACCGGACAGGGCCTTTCACGATTGCAGCAGATAACTTCCGCAAATGGGGTAATAAACCCATCGTATACATTCAGTGAAAATCCAGGAAAACTGCCTTTTAATGTAAATGAAGGAACATTCAGAATAGCTGTATATGCTGAAAATGGGGATATTCTTAACACATACGACATAGAAGTGGATCCAAAAAAAGACAGCATGAATTCAATAATAAGAAAAATTTCAGCAGCTGACGGTGACAGCGGTGGCGGAGATATTCAGGCTCATATAGCAGCAGACAATTCCATAAAGATATCAACTGAAGGGTCAAAAACCTTTGCTTTTCAGGAGGATACTTCAAATTTTCTTGTAGCTGCAGGATTAAACAGCTTCTTTAAAGGAACAGGAGCTTCAGACATCCAAATGCAGGATTTGGTAAAAAATAATCCCACTTATATTGCTACAGGAAAAACCGGCGCAGAAGGAGACAACCAAAATGCATTGGAGATAGCCAATGTGAAATTTAATAACGTTTTCAATAATCCTAATCTTTCCATAGACGAATTCTACTCGTATTTTGCATCTAAAATAGGCAGTGATAAAAATCAGATCGACAAATTTGTAACTACTAAGGAAAAAACTGTAGAACAGCTTGCATTAAAACTTGAGGAAGTAAAGGGTGTTTCCATTGATGAGGAGTTTACGAATTTGATAAAATTCCAAAAAGCCTACGAAGCAAATTCCCGATACATAACGGCAGTTGATCAGATGATAGACAGACTAATCAACGGAACGGGAATGGTAGGTAGGTAAAAAGGAGCTGTCTATGAGAATCACTTTTAATATGCTGACAATGAAATATTTAAATAACCTTAACAATAACATGAATAGTCTATCTGATGCCAACGAGAAAGTCACCAAGAACAGAGGACTTCTAAGACCAGAAGATAATGTCGTTAATTATGCAAGTGCTATTAACATCCAAAGAACAATAGATGAAGTGACACAGTTCAAAAGGAACGGTGAAAATGCCCTAAGCTGGATTAAAAATGAAGACAGCGAGCTTCAGAGAGCTACAGATTTAATCATAAGAGCCAAAAACGAATACGCTTTAGCGGGATTAAATGACAGTCAGGATGCCACAAGCAGAAAAGCTCTGGCAGGGGATGTAAAGAATATTTTGGATTCAATGGTGGATGTGGGAAATGCAAATTATATGGGAAGATATATCTTTGCTGGTTATGAAACCCAGACAAAGCCATTTGCTTCCGAAGCCAGGGAAATCAGCTCAGTCAGCTCTGATCAGAATGGCTTTGACGTTGTGGTAAGAAAAGCATTTGGTGATTTAACCGAACCAAAAGAAGGTGAATACAAAGTTAAAATAAACAAATACTCTGACAGTACAGTCAAAGTAACCGTAGAAGACGCTAACGGAAGGAAACTTTTTCTTGACTCAAACGGATCCGACGAAACCGCTACAAATAAAGGAAATTTCAGCTCAACAGAGCTGATAGCTGAGTATAAACCAGGCAGTGTAATTAACACCGGGTTGGGGTTCGGAGTGAAGCTGCCGAATGAAGAACTGAGCTTTATAAAAGATGCAACCATAGATTTTAGATTTAAGCCAGGTAATGATATCAGGTATAAAGGTGACGACGGTCACATTAACACGAAAATAGGATATGCCCAGGATGTCACACTTAATATGACAGGCAGAGAAGTATTTATGGAGACAAGGCGCTTTCTTGAAGGCACAAGATTTAATACAGTAAACGGACTGCCTGTAACCCCCACAACAAAATTCTCCCAGATTGATGGTGCAGACTCTATAATTTCTGACAGTATCCAGATAAACGGTACGGATCACAACGGAATAAGGGTGGGCACAGCAAGGCTTTCAGGTGACACAGTTGCTGAACTCAATTTAAATAATGTTAAAGAAGCTGACAGAACGGTAACACTAAACTATGCAGGAGAAAATTATACTATTACTGCTGATGGGAAAAGCTATGATAATATTGACGATTTGGTTTTTAATCTAAACCGTAAACTGGAGAGTGAAGGGCTTGGAGATGAAATAAAAGCTATATCTGACGGTGACAGAATAATGTTCCACACCACACGTGCCGGCAGTGCAGTTAAGCTTGAAGCCAAAGGTGGCAAGAACAATGCACTTGGTTTTATCTCAGATACATTATCTGCTCAAGGAAAAGATACAATATTTGAGTTTGGACATGATACTTATAAAACTGATCCATTAAACATAACTTATAGCGGAGTCTCCTTCGATAGTAATGATGGAAATATAACTACACTATATATCAATGGCAAAAAGTTAGATATTGATAATACAGAGATAGGCAATATTGATGAGTTAAAAAATGCTATAAATGAGCAATTACAGAAAAATAACCTATATGGTATAGTAAGTGTAAATGTTTCAGGGACATTGGATAATACAGATTTAGATATTAAGATGTCAAATGAAAGTTTTACCAACAATACGCAGCTGGCAGCAAAAGTTGTTGATCCCAATACCACACATGCATATAAAACCGTTAATGCGCGGGCAGCAAATTATCCTGATTATGATAAAGAAAAAACTGTTGAAGATCTGTTAAATTTCATAAGTGATTTGTACGGAAACTCAGTAAAAGCTGAAATGGTAAATGGCAAATTATCTGTAACAGATTTACGACCAGGTGAAAGCAGCTTGTCTTTACAAATTAACGAATCCAACAAGGGTATTGGATATCCCAGTAATCTTGATATAATATTAAAAGGTGATTATACCGGCACCCGCGATGACTCATGGAAGGTAAGCTTTACAAACGGAGCTCCTGATACTTATACTGTCACAAATACTCAAGGGACACAAATCAAACAGGGGACTATCCCATCCGATTACCACGGGCAACCATTGGATTTGGGATACGGTGTATCAATGGTTTTACCCAAAGATGATTACAATGATGGAGAAAGCTTTACTTTTGATGTAAAAGCAAATGGTAATTTGAGTTTCGGAGATTTGAATGTTGTTACTGAGGGTAAAAATGTGGATACGTTCAGATCTCTGAAAAATGTTTATGATGCACTGAATTTAAACATTGCAAAAGGTGGTATCAAAGCTCCGTCCGATTGGGAAGATGACTCTCTAAACTCAACCGCAAAATCTTATTTCGAAGGGGAATTTCGAGGTAATTATAACGACAGATGGACATATGAAGTGCAGGCAGAAGGTCAGAAATCAGAATTTTTCATCCAAAAAGAAACAACTGCCCAGTCCGGCGAATTAAGTCTTGGCAGCAACGATTTAAGTTTCGATATTTCATATTATAATAATAGAGACTACATTTTTAGCAGCCAAACAATAACAGTTTCGCCTTCTTCCGGAAATATCACAGAAGAGGAATTAGTGAGTGCAATAAACAGTAACACAAATCTATCAGATAAAAGCATCCATGCGGAAATTAAAAATAATAAACTTGTTGTCTATTCCGGTTCCGGCATTCAAACAGTAAGTTTACAAGCTAATGACGTAAACACTGAAAATGCATTGGGAATGACTGAAAATTATATATATTCACAGTCGGATACTTCCCTTTCTCTGGCGGATGCTACAAAAGATCAGAGAACACTATCTTTTAGAGATTCCAGCGGTATTATAGATGTTATAGAAGTTGACGCAAAGGATTACGCTAACTTAGATGAGCTTGTAACAGAATTAAACAACAAATTTGATATCCAAAATGATAATGACGGTAATTTTACAAATAATAATATTATAGCTGTAAACGACAACGGAAAACTCGCTTTCGAAAATAACACCGGTAACCCTCTTGTTGTGACCGGTGACAAAGATGTGACACTCGGCTTTTACAAACCTGGAGATGAAGCCAATATTAAAGTCAGCAGCAGCAACGGTGAACTTATTAACAATATAAAGCTGGATACGGCAAATAAAACAGAATACATAGCTGACGGGGTAAGAATAGGCTTCGACCCAGGTAGTCTGTATGCATCTGATTCTTTCACAAACACCGTTGGCTCCGGTATTGATTATGAATTGCCTGTCCTGGATCAGGCCGAAAATCAAATTACCCAAAGTCTGACAATAGTGGGAAACAGACAAAACAGAGTGGAATCAGTAATAAATTTTCACGATACGGTATCCACTAAAAACGAAGAAATAAAAGCAAAATATCTGGAATCCCGGACAGAAGATATGACAAAATTTATCACTGAATACAAACAGGCCGAGCAGGCATATCAGTTTGCAATGCAGGTAGCTTCCAGGACAATGCAAATGTCTATTATGGACTATTTGAGATAAAAGAGGTATGATACCATGAATGGAAAATTGTTAAAAAATGGCGGTGAAATAATGAGCAAGCATGTAGTTGAAACACCGAAACTTGGTAAAATCGAATATACTGACGATGATATTATATATATGGTTTCACCTCTTCTCGGTTTTGACCATATAAATGATTACCTGTTAATATCATCCCCGGAAACTGTACCTTTTGTCATGCTACAATCCATTGATGATATGGATATTTCGTTTATATTGGCAGACATTAACTTGTTTTTCAAAGATTATTCCCCTAACTTTAGTAAACGTGAACTGAAAGTTCTGCAGGTAAAAAAGGTTGAGGAGCTGAAACTTTTTGGAATTGTTGTTATCAAAGACAAACCCCAGAACGCCACCATTAATCTTAAAGCACCTATTGCTATAAATCTGGAGAAAAGGCTTGCAAAACAAATAATATTGGATGATGATAGGTGGGAAATAAAAACACCTCTTTTTAAGAGCGAAAAGGTTAAATAATCGATGCTTGTTCTCACCAGAAAAGTAAACGAAAGCCTGATTGTTGGAGATGACATCGAGATAAAAGTGGTGGAAATTTCCGGCAAAGCGATAAAGATAGGCATAGATGCACCTAAAGACGTATCCATATACCGTAAAGAAATCTATGAAGCTATCAAAGAAGAAAATCTTCAGGCTTCAAACAGAGACAATATTATCAGCCTTGTTGACTTTATTAAAAATAAGTAACGTTAATCTTCCATTTCAGATTCCAGCTTACTAAGCTTCATTTTAAGATTATTTATACTGCTGTTTAATTTCAAAACGTATCCGAATATAAAAATCCAGATAAAAAGATAAGCACTGAAAAGAAACCAGAAATTTTTCATTTTACCTCCTTATTGTTATCTGTCAGAAGTAATTTTTTCGTATCTTCTGAACAAATGTTTTACTGTTGCTGTTTTAATCATAAGCGTAATGTAAAGCATGGTAAAAGCAAAAATTGAAACCAGGAGCGCTTTCAGCATATCCGGAGCCAATCCACCCCCACCCTGCTGGAGAACATTAGGATGTATAGTCCTCCACCATCTTATGGAAAAGAAAACAATAGGTACATCGATAAACCCGATTATTCCCAACGCCGCAGAAAACTTGGCTTTCTTATCTTCCTCATCTAAAAATTTCCTCAACATTAGATAACCTACATATATAAACCATAAAATAAGAGTAGTCGTAAGCCGTGGATCCCATGTCCACCATGTCCCCCATATAGGTTTTGCCCAGATAGGACCAGTAATCAATACTATAGTACAAAATATTATCCCGATTTCAGCCGATGAGGAGGCAATATCATCAAAAATATATTTGTTAGTAAAAAGAACAAAGAAACTACAGACAAATGTTACAAAAAAAGCAAAAAAACTTATCCATGCGGAAGCAACATGAAAGTAAAATATTTTCTGAACTGAGCCCATCTGTGCTTCCAAAGGGGCAAAAATAAAAGTAAAATATATGGCCACCGAAACAGCAATAAACGTAACTATATCAACCAGTGCAGTTATTTTCATCTTTTACTCCTCCACGATGTAATCGAAAATGGCAAAAATTACTGCAGTAAAAATAACATCAAAAACCCCGATCAGTTTCAGCCATTTGTACGATTCTGTAATATCACCGTTTTTTATATAAATATTAAGGCATTGAATACCTGCAAGTATTATCGGGATTATCAAAGGCAAAAGCAATAAAGGAAGCATAACCTCCCTGGTCTTGGTTTTAACAGATATGAGGGAAAACAGAGTTCCCAAAACCGAAAAACCGTATGTCCCCATAAGAATAACGACAGCACTCAAAACAGAATGTCCAAAAATATTTATGTTATAAAATATCATAAAAATGGGTATCGTGATAGCTTCCATCACAGCAAGGAAAAAGAAATTAGAAACAACTTTACCGAAAAAAACAGCACTCCTGTCCACAGGTGCCAGTAAAAGAGCGTTTAGATTTCCTCCTGTTGTCTCATTAAGCATGGATTTATTAAGTCCCAAAACCCCCGAAAAAATGAATGCCATCCACAATATTCCACCCACCAAATCATTCTTATATTCTGCTCCCGGCTCAAAGATAAAACTGAACACAATAACAACAAGTAAAGAAAAAAGAAGCATAGAGACTACCACTTCCTTGGACTTCAGCTCCAAAAGAAGATCTTTTTCCACAATATTGTAAACAGTAATAAAATATTTTTTCATAAAATTAACCTAAGATACCTTGGCCAGATAAATATCTTCAAACTCGTACTCAGGTACGTTAACCTTATCATCAAAAAAAACAATCTCCCCTTTTTTCATAATTGCAATCTTTGACGCCAAATCGTAGCCCCTGTTCAAATTGTGAGTAACCATTATTATGGTTTTGCTGTTTTCAAACTGCTCTTTCAAAATATTTGACAATATATATGAAGCATGCTGGTCAAGGCCTGTATACGGCTCATCAAGCAAAATAATGTCCGGATCATGTAACAAGCTGCGGGCAATGGACAATCGTTGCAGCATTCCTCGTGAAAATGTTCTTACATAGTCCGTTTTTCTCTCAAACAGCTCAACTTTTTTGAGAATATCATCTATTTTTTTGCTGATATCTTTTAAACCGTATATTTTTCCGTAAAACCTGAGATTAGCCTCAGCGGACAGATTCTCATACAAAAAAGGCTGGTGGGAAATTACACCGAAATTCCCTCTGAAATCACTGGGTAAATCGGCAAGTTTAACCCCATCAAAATATATGTTACCTGATGTGGGGCGGGTTTGGGATGACAGTATTTTGAGTAATGTAGATTTACCCGCACCGTTGGGGCCAAAGATTGCAAGAAATTCTCCCCGCTCCAAATAAAAGGAGACCTTTTTTAAGGCCTCCAGATATCCGTATTTTTTAGTAATTTCATCAAGCTTAATTAGTTTTGATGTCACTTTCTTTCCTTCTGTAACTGATTGTGTACAATCCGCCAACAACCATCAGGGCGCACCCTATCCAAATCCATACAATAAACGGCTCATAAATTGCCTGAATTCCTATTACATTATCAGGTTTTGAATAAGAAGCAAGTATCAAATATAAATCCCCTCCTGCTTGGGTGTGGATTGCAACCTCTGCAAAAGGCTGTTCATTGTTTTTATAGAAACGTCTTTCCGGTGTCATTGTAACTTTATAACGTCCATTCTTTTTTACATCCACAGGTGCATAAACGGAGACGTAATTTCTTCTCTCCTGCACTTTAAGATTTCCCACAAACAGTTCAAAATCCGGAGTAATCCCAGTGAGGATTTTTGCCTCTTCAGCAGGCAGTGAATTTCTAAGGGATTGATGCATATTGATTTTGCTTCCCGGAGAAACAACCTTCTCCACTTTAACATTGTAAAAAGAGGAAGCTATGACACCGTAAGCCATAACCATGACGCCAAAATGTATAACAAGGCCTCCATAAAACCTTCTGTTCTTAAAAATTATGCCTGCACCCTTTTTTCTCATGCCATTAAAAAACTGCAAAAGGATTGTGAACAGCGAGAACGAAGCAAAAGCAAATAGAATAAGTGGTATGATTTTGGTATATCCATATGCGTATATCCCTGCGGTGGCCAGTATCATAAAAATTAGTGAAGGCCAAAGTGCCTTTATACTGGAATTAAGTCCGTTACGGCCATATGGAACCAATGGACAAATGCCGCTGAGTATTAAAATAGCCATAAAAAACGGAATAGAAACCTTGTTGTAATACGGTATCCCCACACTGAGTTTTGAACCGGCAATTTGAGAAAAGATAGGCAGTGTTGTGCCAAAAAATACTACCGCCATAAGACCGATAAAAAGCCAGTTGGTTACAAAGAAAAGCCCTTCTTTGGAAGAAATGGTAAATTCACCTTCGTCTCTGATTTCCTCCTTGTTCTTGAAAAGAAAATAGAGAAAAGCTCCAATTGTTATAATAATAAACCATAGAAAAAAGCTTCCCAAAGAGGACTTGCCAAAACTGTGAACGGAATCTATGATGCCGCTTCTCGTGAGAAAAGTACCAAAAATACATAACTCAAATGTTATCAGTATCAAAACATAAGTCCAGATTTTTAGCTTATGTTTCCTTTCCAGCATTACAGCGGAATGCAGAAATGCTGTTGCAGTAAACCAGGGCAGTAGCGAAGCGTTTTCCACAGGGTCCCATGCCCAGTATCCGCCCCAGCCGAGCTCCACATAAGCCCACTGACCCCCCAGAACAATACCAATTGTCAGAAAAATCCAGGTTATAATCGACCATTTCCTCGTATCCTTTACCCAAAAACCTGTCCTGTCAGAAGTCAGAAAAGAAGCAACGGCGTGACCCAACGGTATTGTGAATCCTACAAAACCAAGATAAAGTGTAGGCGGGTGATAAATCATGCCAGGATTCTGCAGCAAAGGATTCATCCCCATCCCGTCACTGGGGAAAAAACCCAGCTCTTTAAACGGATTTACCACAAAAGTGGTCAAAAGGTAGAAAAAGGTTGAGGTTATTATCATGGTGAGCAGCACAGAGCTTTTGTATTTCAGAGAATAGTTTCTTATACGGTATAGCTCTATGACAGCAAATACGCTGACAAGCCATCCCCAGAAAAACAGTGATCCTGCCTGACCCGCCCACCATGCACTTATTTTGTAAATCATAGGAAGGGCCCTGTCTGTATATTGGGCCACATATTCCATTTTGAAATAGCCGGTGGCCAGGGCATATATCAGGACAAGTGTCGCAGCTGAAATCAGACCAGCCTGAACAAGCAGCAGACTGTTTGCTGTTTTTCCATACGATTCAGAATTTTTATTAATGCTTATTATATAACAAATTATTCCCCCGATACCGGCAAATAATCCTGCCAATTGCAATAAAAAACCTATACTTCCCACAGTTCACCTCTCGGATGTTTTCATAAGTAGATAACACATTTTAGGTAAAGTTCAACAAATTTAAAAGCAATATAAATATCCGTATATACCAATCTTCACAAAAAAATAAATTCCAGATAAAAATTGAAAACACCGAAAGAACTTTTTTATTCTTACATAATCAATAATCACACTAATTCATAAGCAGGAACGCATATATATAAGAATAGAGACCTCTCGGCTTCGTTCGAGGTTACATTTTTTGTCATTTCGATGAACCACCGGTAGGTGGTGAAGAGAAATCTCTGAGGCTGTTTGACAAAAAACCTTTCTGTTCTGCTCAGGACGATAATTTTGTCATTTCGACCGAAACGGAGCGGAGAGCTCTCTTTTACTTAATCCTATATGCTAAATAAATATGCAATTATGCTTATAAACATTGACGTAATAAATATTTTGGTGTTATAAAATTAAAAAGGGCTAAACATGAAAAAAATTTATATAATCATAACGACATTAACTATTATTTTTTCTTTTAATTTAGCAGTTGCAGGTGAAAAAGTGAAATTAAATAACAACAGTGCAGTAATCACAAACAATATCCCGGAAAGTGATGTTATAGCACTAACAGTGTTTTTAAAAGGCGGACTTTTTGCCGAAACGAAAAAAAATAACGGCATAGGCACACTATTTTCCGATGTCTGGCTAAAAAGCAGCGACCTTATGAACAAAGTTGAATTTTACGGCGGCAATATTGATGCCGGTGTATCAAATGACTTTTTTGAATTTGAAATATCTATGCTTAAAGAAGATTTTACTAAAATTTTACCCCACTTGAAAAAGCTGTTTAATGACCCCGATTTGAACTCTGATATTTTTGCAAGGGAAAAAGGCCTTCTTATAAAGGAAATAATAAGTCTTGAAGACCACCCTAACAGAGTGGCAATGCAAAAATTCGGGGAAGTAACCTACGGAAATTTTCCTTACGGACTTTCCACCTTAGGTGATAAAGATGCTGTAGAATCTTTGACGCTGGACGATTTAAAAGCATATTACAGGAATAATTTTGCCGGAGGTAATGCAGTGGTATCATTAGCCGGTAATTATACCGAGGTAGTGAAATCCAAAGTAACAAATATATTTAATAATCTACCTGAAAAACCAAATAATAAAATTGACTGCACCGGTTCCGGTATATCAAATGAAATTTATAAAGAAGAAACTTACCCACGAATAAAGCAGTCAAAATTATACACTGCTTATGAAGCACCGGGAGCCTCTTCGGATGATTACCTCGCCACAAAAGTACTATCTGAAATAATGGGTGGTGGAATGAGCTCCTATTATTTTAATATTCTAAGGCAGGAAAAGGGATATGCTTATGCAGTGGGAGCTTTTTACCCATCAAGAATTTGCTCATCAAGATTTGTTTCTTTCATAGGTCTGGATTACTCAAACGTAAAAAATGCCATAGATGATATAAAGGATATTAACAAAAACGCCACAAAAATGATTTCCGATGATGATGTTGAAAAAGCCAAAAATTACATGCTCGGCAGAATACTGACCGAATCCCAGTCAACACAGAAAAGAAGCTGGTATGCTGCTTTTTTTGAAAATCTCGGGCTGGGATACGATTATTTTGACCAATATATTGAAAATCTTAAAAAAGTATCTTTAAAAGACGTCAAAGAAGCATCTGAAAACCTGTTTAACAAACCAACCACAACCTTTGTCTTAAAACCCGAAGAGTAAAAACAGTTTTATGAGCTTTGAATAAGTACTTCGCCTATCCTCCTTTAACTTAGGGGAGGAACTTAACTCTCTTCCTATTAAAAAGTCAGGAAGGGCTATGGGTGGGAAAATTTATAATGGCTCAATTATGCAAAGCTCATGTTTTTTATATAATATCATCCGGCTCTTTCGGTTTATACTCATCTGTACGGATATATTTCTCCCTGTCCTTTTTCGGTACGCTGTTTTTAGAAGGAACATCGATAATTGTAATTTTCTTGTAATAGTTCCACATATCAATCTCCAAAACATCCCCCTGTTTAACAGTGGAAGATGGTTTGGCTCTTTTACCGTTTATAAGAATGAACCCCTCATTTGCAGCTTCATTTGCCACCGTCCGTCTTTTAATAATAGCCATCACTTTCAGAAATTTATCTAATCGCACTATCAAAACCTTCGGAAAAATAGAAATGATTCAGGGGACCGTGCCCGGAACCTATTCCCAGATTCTTCGAATTCTCTATTGTGCCGGTGACAAAGCGTTTAGAGATATGAACAGCCCGGTCAATATCATACCCTTTTGCAAGGTATGCTGCGATACTCGAAGCATAGGTACATCCTGTGCCATGAGTATTTTCTGTATCTATACGGGCAAGCGCATATCGTTTTTCCATATTTTCACCCACAAGAACGTCCACTGCCTCTGTATTTTTCAGATGTCCCCCCTTTAAAAGAACATATTCACTGCCCATTTCGAGCAATTTATATGCCGCCTTTAACATGGATGACTCATTATCAATAGTCATATTCAAAATAAATTCAGCTTCTTCTATATTCGGAGTAATCACCGTGGCCAGCGGGATAAGCTCACTGATAATACAGCTAACAGCTGATTTTTGCAAAAGCCTGCTTCCCCCTTTTGCCACCATTACGGGATCCACCACAAGATTATTGACGGGATACTCATTTAATTTTGCAACAACAAGCTCTATTATTTCCGTATTTGACAACATACCTGTTTTAACACATTTTATATCAAAATCATCAAAAACAGCATCAATCTGTGACTCAATTATAGATAACGGTAGGTCAAATATATCGGCCACACCCTTGGTATTTTGTGCTGTAATGGAAGTAATAACAGATGTCCCGAATGTCCCGGCAGCGGCAAAAGATTTAATATCCGCCTGGATACCGGCTCCGCAGCCACTGTCTGAGCCTGCTATTGTCAAGACCTGTTCCATAACTCCTCCTCTAAGAAGCCTTCAGCTTGATATCATATGTATTGTTTCCCAGTAAGTCTTCAATCTGTTTAAACAGTGAAAGTGAAGGTTTAACAGCAAAATCCTTCCCTACTTTCATCTTTATCTTATATTTTGTTGGGTTATCTATTTCCAGACAAACAGGAAGCCCGCCTTTATATCTGCTAATGATACTTTTCAGCTTATTAAGCCTTTCCTGAGTAAAGCCAATCATATTCAACTTTATAAGCAAAAAGTCCGCAAGCGACTCAATAGCATCATTGATTTCATAAATTTCCTCAACAAGTATGGACTCCTTCTCCTCATCACAAGTATACTTTCCCTTAACAATAAGAATTTTATCTTCAACGATATCTTTGACATGTTCCCTGAATATCCTGGGAAACACTACAAGGTCGATACTGCCTTCAATATCTTCCAGTGTAACAAAAGCCATCCGCTCGCCTTTTTTCGTAATATGTGTTTTCACTGCTTTAACTATACCACCGAGTGTTACCTTTGTTTCATCCTTATACCCTGCCAGATCACTGGTTTTTACTGAAAAAAGGTCGAGAATACCTGCATAAGTGGATAATGGATGATTGGTAATATAAAACCCCAGCATCTCCTTCTCAAATTTAAGAAGCTCATTTTCAGGCATTTCCTCCACATCAGGATAATATTCGTCATCGTCACTTTCACCGTTCACATCCTTAAGCAAATCATCTACTGTTGTAATACCTTCCCTTTTCAGTTTTTGTTTTTTCTGTCCTAGATCGATTGCTGACTCCAAAACCTGCAGATGCTGCCTTCTGTTTTTACCAAAACAGTCAAAAGCTCCAGCCTTGATAAGGGACTCAAAAACTTTTTTATTAGCCTGTCTCAGATCAACCCGCTTACATATATCGTATATACTTTTAAATTCGCCGCCTTTGGTTCTTTCTTCCACGATACAGTCGATTGCACCATAACCAACATTTTTAATCGCTCCCAGTCCGAACCTTATGGCTTTTTCATCAATGGTAAAATCTTTATAACTTTTGTTTATATCCGGCGGCAGCACCTCTATTCCCATACGCTTACATTCTTCGATAAAAGTCACTACTTTTTCACCCTTATCAAGTTCACAGGTCATGAGTGCAGCCATGTATTCCAGTGGATAGTGAGTTTTTAAATAAGCAGTCTGATATGCCAACAGAGCATAGGCTGCGGAGTGGCTTTTATTAAAGCCGTATTCGGCGAATTTTTCCATCAACGAAAATATATTTTCCGCCACATCAAGATCGTAACCTCTGAATTTTGCCCCTTCAATGCCCAGCTTCTTGTCACCGTACAAAAATATCTGCTTATGTTTTTTCATTTCTTCAGGTTTCTTTTTCCCCATTGCCCGCCTCAGCAAATCGGCACTACCCAGAGAGTACCCACCCACTTTTTGGGCTATCTGCATAACCTGCTCCTGGTAAACAATAATCCCATAGGTTTCCTTTAATATCGGTTCCAATTCGGGCAAAATATATGTAATTTCCTGAGTACCATGTTTTCGTTTTACGAAATCATCCAGCATCCCGCTGCCGATAGGTCCAGGTCTGTACAGTGCAACAAGGGCTATAATATCTTCAAAAGTTGATGGTTTTAATTTTTTCAGCAGATTTTTCATCCCGGCACTTTCCAGCTGAAAAACGCCAGTGGTATTACCGCTGGCAAGGAGCTCGTATGTGTCTTTATCGTCCGTGGGAATTTTATCTATATCCATATTGATACTGTGATTCTTATTAGCTCTGGTAACAGCTTCGTCAATAACAGTAAGATTTTTCAATCCAAGAAAATCAAATTTAACCAGACCTACTTCTTCCAACGTATTTTTCTCAAACTGCGTCACAACCTCGTCATTCTGTCCCCTGCAAAGAGGAACATATTCAACGAGAGGCTTATCGGCAATTACAATCCCGGCTGCATGCATACCTGCATTTCTGAGCAGTCCCTCAAGCTTCAAGGCATGCTCCAGAAGCTCTTTTCCGTTTTCAACGCTCTCGATATTCTGCCTGAGATCAGGATCTTCCTTAAGAGCTCTCTTGAGTGTCATATTTGGTTTTTCAGGAATAAGTTTTGCAATCTTATCCACTGTTTTAAGAGGTATCTCCAAGACCCTGCCCACATCCCGGATAACACCCCTGGCCAATAACTTACCAAAAGTTATAATCTGCGCAACACGGTTCTCTCCATACTTCTCCACAACATATTTGATAACCTGCTCCCGCTTGTTCATACAGAAATCAATATCGAAATCGGGCATACTTTCTCTTTCCGGATTGAGAAAACGCTCAAAGAGCAGGTTGAAACGAATGGGATCGATATCGGTTATTCCCATAGCATAAGCCACTAATGACCCAGCCCCCGAGCCTCTCCCCGGCCCTACAGGAATATTGTTTTCTCTGGCATAATTGATAAAATCCCATACAATAAGATAGTATCCGGAGTATCCCTTCATTTTAATAATGTCCAATTCCCGGTCAAGACGCTCATGATACTTTTTATGCTTTTCAGCAGGGATACGGGCAAGCTTTTTGTGCAACCCCTGTCTGGCTATATGTTCAAAGTAGCTTTCTGGCGTATAGTTATCGGGGATATTAAACATGGGCAGATGCAAATTCCCGAACTCTATGGAAACATTACATCGCTCGGCTATTTTCAAAGTATTTTCACACGCTTCCGGAATTTCAGCAAAAGCTTCCCACATCTCCTCCGGAGACTTCACGTACAGTTGATCGGAATGTATTTCTAATTTATTCTGGCTGCTTATTGTTTCCTGCATTTGAATACACATTAGTATCTGATGAGCTTTGTCATCACCTTTATTTAGGTAGTGGCAGTCATTAGATGCAACCAGTGGGATTCCTGTTTCCCTGGAAATATTAACAAGACCATTATTTACAATTTTCTGTTCAGCAATTCCGTTTTCCTGCAGCTCAAGATAGTAGTCTTCTTCTCCAAGAATATCTCTGTACTCCATTGCCACTTCTTTGGCCTTTTGATAATTATTATTTAAAATATTTTTCTGGGGTTCTCCGGCCATGCAGGCGGACAAACCGATTAATCCTTCGGAGTGCTTACGCAAAACGTCTTTATCTATTCTGGGTTTATAATAAAACCCTTCCAGTTGAGCAATGGAAACAAGATACTGGAGGTTTTTGAGCCCCTTGTTATTTTTGGCCAAAAGAATCAGATGATAATTTTTTTCCTCGGCTTTTGAATAATTACGGTTTCTTCTGTCATCCGGAGCGACGTATACTTCACAACCTATAATAGGTTTAATATCATTTTTTATGGCCTGCTTGTAAAAATCCACTATACCGTGCATTGTTCCGTGATCTGTTATGGCGGCAGCTTTTACGCCCTGTTTCTTAAGCTTTCCCATAAGATCTGAAATAAGTATGGCGCCATCCAGCAACGAATATTGTGAATGCAGATGTAAATGTACAAATTCCTTTTTCTCCATAAATTTCACCTAATTCCCTTCTATTTTTACTTTTATATTTTGCAGATTAACCAGCTTTGACAGAGCTGTCAAATAATCTGAAAGGGGATTTATATATTTATCGTCTAATCCCTGTATATCGATATTGACAGATGTAAAATCAGAAATATTTATCAGATAATCTGCTACACCTTCATAATCGTTCAAAGAGAACTGCCTCACATCCACACCGATCCCATCATTGCTGATTACTCCCAATAGTTCATCTCTGCCTTCAGCCACCATCGGTTTATTGTTAGCCTTTCTGAATATTTCAAATTTTGGTATATTGCTCTTCTTGTAGCCTTCCGTCAGTATAATATCAACTGTACCGTAAAATTTCAGTACCATTTCTTCCATAGTATACTCCTTTTCATAGGATTGAACCATAGCCATCTTTTGATCTGAAGATATACTAACAATTTTTGCTCCGGCATGTTTCAATCGGTAAGAATCCTTCCCTGGCTTATCAATTTCAAATTTATGCGCATCATGCTTAATTGCACCTACAGTATAGCCTCTTCTTACCAGCACAGGTATCAGGTTTTCAAGGAAAGTAGTTTTCCCGCTGCCTGAAGATCCTACAAATGAGTAAACAGGCTTAATTTTAGACATATTTATCCTCCGGTTTTAATTTACATTCAC
>DDHP01000042.1:35457-61769 GCA_002338145.1 Deferribacteraceae bacterium UBA1873
AATTTTATAAAATTTATATGTGATATCTACAATATATAAGAATAGAAAAACAGAATTTTTTTTCATCTCGGCCCTATTACTAAGCTCAATCAGCCTGGGTAAATTCTGGCATACCCTAATAGGATGCCTTCTGCTTTTTTTTCTGATTAAATCCAAAATTAAATATTTGCTTATGGCTGCTGTGATAATACTCAATATTTTTTCTCATACAAGCCTCTTTATTATCGAGCATATGTTTGATACAACAACACAACATGCTTACAGAACAACGGCAGGCACTTATTTTAGCGACAAAGAGCTCTCTCCCGGCGATTTTATCTTAGGTAATTTTGATAGAAGTATGACCAAATATGGTCTTAATCTGTATAGCAGAAAAAACAATACAGTGCTGAAAGTTCCTGTGGTTTCTAACATTTTAGCTATTAGAAAAAATATTTCCGAAAAACTTCATTTCGCTTCAGGATTAAAAATAACCCTTACCAATGCTCTGATTATGGGAGACAAAAGTTATCTGAAAGACTTTATAACGGATAAATTCACCGTTTCAGGGATGAACCATCTGCTGGCTATTTCCGGACTTCATGTGGGGATTGTTGTGGGAATTCTTTTATGGATAACATCCTTTCTCCACATGAAGCTTAGGTGCCTGATTGCTATGCCAATTCTTGCACTTTTAATCATTTTTACAGGTTTTAAAATAACAGTTATCAGAGCAGTCACTTTTGCTTTTGTACTTATGACAGCATATATACTGGATATAAAAACACATTTAAACAAAATGGTACTTTTTGTGGCAGCATTTTTTATGCTGATAGACAGCAATTTAATCAAAGATATTTCTTTCCTTTTATCTTTTTCTGCTGTCTACGGGATAATATACTTTCTTGAACGCAAACAAACATTTCAGGAAAGAACAATCACAGAAAGAATAACAGCACCTGTAAAAGTAGGAATAGCAGCAACAGTATTCACTGCACCGTTTATTCTTTACTATTTCGGAAACTTCAATTATCTAAGCATCCTGAATACCGTAATCATGCTCCCCTTTATTTCAGGGCTGATAATTCTGGGGATATTGTACCTTATTTTTCCGGCAGCATTGATAACACCTATAAGCGTATTTGAAAATATCAGCCTGAAAATACTTGACTGCCTTTATCAGTGGACTCTCCCGAGCTTTGTTCTGAATAAGATTAGCTTATCTCTTTTCATTTTAACCCTTATCTTCATGTTAATCGTTATTGCCCTCAGAAAAAAATTTCTACTTCTGTTGGTCTTGATTGTACCTCTACTAAACGGAAGTAATGCTGAGGGACTGTATATCCCGAAAATGGTTCGCTCCAAAAGTTTTATCAATATCTCAGGCGATAAAAGTGAAATTTTCTTCAAAGGCTGGTATTCCGATTTTAAATACAAATTTATTCCATTTGCTGCAAAACTCTCACTTCAGGAATTTGATAAAGGGTATATAAATATTTATGACGGTGAAAACAAGTTTATCAAAATTAAAAAAATAAGTAAAAATTACAGCAACATATGCATCAACGAAGAAAGAAGTAATTGTTTTTACGTCTTTAAAACACGCTCAAACACGATAAAAAAGAATTCCTACTCCCCAAATCATTTCTATCTGATATACAAAAACAGATTCAGTGCCGATAATGTACTGAAGCTGTCTGACTACGAAAAAGATGTTTATATAACCGGTAAAAGTGTTAAAATAATAAACTGAATGAGAATCTGAGGCGTATGCATAATTTCATAATCAGCAGGGCTATAATTCAAAGGTCTTAAAATATATGATAATAACATTGTAAAATGTTCTTACAGAACGAGGGGGATTTCGATGGAAATAACCGTTAACGAGAAAAAAATGGTTATAGATAATTTCACCACCCTTTTTGAACTCAGGGATCAAATCAAACCTGATGCCGATGTTGTAATAATTAATGGTTATCAAACGGATACAGATATAAAACTGCAGGAAGGTGACAAAATATCCCTGATAAGAAAAGGTGAAATTCCGGATAAATCGGAAATAAAATATCTGATGATGGCAAGGCATACACCTGGAGTACACGACAAACTCCAGAAAGGATTTGTAGCAATAGCCGGCCTTGGCGGATTGGGATCAAATGTTGCCGTAAGCCTTGCCCGAATGGGGATAGGCACAATAAAACTTATCGATTTTGACATAGTGGAGCCCTCAAACCTTAACAGACAACAGTATTTTATACATCAAATAGGAAAGAGTAAAACTGAGGCATTAAAAGATACCCTGTTAAATATTAACCCATATAATACATATCTTACTGAAAACATTTACATCACAGCCGAAAATGCAAAAAAAACGCTAAAAGGATACGATGTCATCATAGAAGCTTTTGACAAAGCTAAAAATAAAGCTATGTTAATAAACGAGTGTTTGAAACATTTCCCGGGGAAATGCATAATCGGCGCATCCGGTGTAGCAGGTGTGTTTGATACAGAAAGCTTGAAAATTCACAAGATAGGAAAAAATACTTACATCGTGGGGGATATGGTTAACGAAGCCCGGCCCGGTTGCGGGCTTATGGCAACAAGAGTTGCTGTGGCTGCAAACATGCAGGCACATTTAGCTGTAAGATATTTACTGGGGGAAATATGAAAATAGTTGTTAACGGAGAAAATCACATTCTGGAGGAATCTTTAACCATCAGAGAACTTATTGGAAAGTTCGGCATAAATACAGAAACCGTAGTAGTGGAATTGAACAAACAGATTGTTGCCAAAGAAAATTTCGGTTCAACAAAGTTAAATGACAGTGATAAGGTGGAAATCGTTCACTTTGTAGGTGGAGGTTAAAAAAACAGCCCGTTGCAAACGGGCTGTTTTTTTACTTTATTTACCTGTCATCATTTCCCTGATATCTGTTTCAGGATCCTGAATAGGCTTTATATCAAAGTTTTCCACCAATACTTTAGCTACATTAGGTGACAGGAAAGCCGGAAGTGTAGGTCCCAGTCTTATACCCTTTACACCAAGATACAGCAATGCCAGAAGAACACAAACAGCTTTCTGCTCATACCAGGCAATATCATAGGAAATTGGCAAATCATTTATATCATCAAGACCAAAAGCTTCTTTCAGCTGAAGAGCTATATATGCAAGAGAGTAGGAGTCATTACACTGGCCTGCATCCAGAACCCTGGGTATACCGCCGATATCACCCAAATCAAGCATATTATAGCGGTATTTTGCACAACCTGCAGTGAGAATAACCGTATCTTCAGGCAATCCTTTGGCAACTTCGGTATAATATTCCCTGCTTTTCTGTCTGCCGTCACAACCGCCCATAACTACAAACCTTTTTATTGCTCCTTTTTTCACAGCATCAATAACTTTATCTGCCAGAGCCATAACCTGATCTTTGGCAAAACCTATTGTCAGTTCTTTGTTTTCCTGAGGCTCTAAGCTTCCCAGTTTTTTAGCATGCTCAATAAGAGCAGAAAAATCTTTCTCTTTGCCGGAGGAAGCATTGGGAATATGTTTAACACCTGGCCACCCAACCAATCCGGTGGTGTAGACCCTGTCTATATAAGAATCTTTCGGAGGTACGATACAGTTTGTGGTAAATAGTATCGGTCCGTTAAACTGTTCAAATTCAGACTTTTGATTATACCACGCTGTGCCGAAATTTCCCGCCAAATGAGAATATTTTTTCAGCTCCGGATAAGCATTCGCCGGAAGCATCTCGCCATGTGTATACACATTAATACCTGTGCCTTCCGTCTGTTTAAGCAGCACTTCCAAATCCAACAGGTCGTGTCCGGACACAAGTATTCCGGGGCCTTGTTTCAGACTTGTATTCACCTGTGTTATCTCCGGTTTCCCGTACCTTCCGGTGTTAGCTTTATCAAGAATTTCCATTGCCTTAACGGCCATCTCACCCGCTTTCATAACCAAAGAGATAAGTTCGTCGACAGATATATCATCCCTCGTTGTCTCTGCAAGTGCATGTTCGGCAAAAGAAAAAATATCATCGCTCTTTTCATTCAGGACATATGCATGATCGGCGTATGCAGCAACACCTTTAAGTCCGTAAATCAACAGTTCTTTTAAAGATTTTATATCCTCATTTTCTTCAGACAAAACACCGTCCTGCTCAGCCTGTTTTAAGTAGTCTTCCTTTGTTCCGTCCGGCTGCCACTCGGCTTGCTCAGGAATATTTTCAGAAAATTCCCCTCCGGTTTTTTCTTTGTATGCATTCAAAAAGCTTTTTCTGATTCTTTCTTTCAGTTCGGCAGCCCTGTTGCAATATTCCACAAACCGCTGTGCATCAAAGTTAACATTGGTTACCGTTGTAAAAAGCCCCTCAAGGATAAACAAATCCACTTCCTCATCAGTTACTCCATACTTTCTGGCTTTTTCAGCCCAATATCCTGTTCCTTTCAACAGATAAATTAAAGCATCCTGGAGCTTAGCCACCTCATTATCTTTTCCACATACTCCTTTTACAGTGCAACCTTCATTTTTTGCCGTCTCCTGGCATTGAAAGCAAAACATACTCATGTGAACCTCCTTTTGTTATTATAATCTAATGTATAATATCTTGTGAAAATAAAAGAATTGATATATGTCAAGAAATAGAATTTTTTTGGAGATTAAATATTGAATAAACAACAAGCGGTAAATCTGTTTCTAAAAACATTTGCAGGCTCCCCTGACAAAGACGTATATAATACATTATTACGCATAAGTGCAGTCATTTCAAAAGAAAAAAAAGAAATATTTTTTCTGGAGGATGAAGAAGGAAGTAATATATATTTTTTATGCTCCGGGATGGTAAAACTCTCCAAAACCAACGATGAAGGGAAAGAAGCTGTAATCCACTTTGTAAAATCCGGGGAAATATTCGCAGAAATTTTACTCTATCTTAAAAATAAATACCCTGTTACTGCCACCGCTCTGGAAAACTGCGAAGCGCTGGCAATAGATTCCGGAAAACTTTTTGAGGAAATAAGAAAAAACCCGGAATTTTCAATGAAATTAATAGGTGTACTGGCCGGCAGAATTAAATATTTTGTCAATATGATAGAAAACCTCACTCTGGCGGATACCAGAAAAAGATTTTTGTCATATTTGAAAAATTTTGCGGAGAAACAACAGTCAAATAAGGTCAAACTTCCTGTTAACAAAGGCGAACTGGCCCTTTTACTGGGAAGCACACCAGAAACTTTTTCACGTTTACTAAAAAAACTTGCAGATGAGCGTGTCATCGAAGCAAAAGGTAAGGAAATTATTCTTCTAAATATGGATGAAATTTCATGAAAAAATTTGTTTTTATCCTGCTGATAATATCATCATTTTTAACAGCCGGTTATACAGAAGAAAACCCCCTTGATTCATTGTATGAAATTTTCCCAAAAATGGCTGACCTGAAAGGAGGAGACTCCAGATGGATAGCAACAGGCATTGTGGACAAATTACACGACGACTATGCAAGCTTAAGCAGTACATACAACTATTTTAGTGAGAAAAGCGAGAAAATATGGGATATACAAAGGGACAAAAATTACTCTGTTGATATTGAGTTACATTTTGCCAAAAACGTACAAAGGGCAAAAAAGCTGTATAATAACTTGTTGCAGGGGAAAAAGGGAAAATACCAGCGTGATGTAAAATTCGGGGATGAAGGCAGGATTTTCGTAAAGCCCATTTCCATAAAAAAACTGGAATCCGAATATAATCTCTATTTCAGAATTCAAAACTTTGTAGTTCATCTGCACACTTTTGACGGCTTTGCTCTGATGGATTTCGCCGATTTTTTCCAAAGAAAAATTAATAATTTTGTCTTGAAAAATATAGACATGTACCTTTTCAAGAATTTCAGTTTCAGAGTATTTAAACCTGGATATATAGAATCCAGCGATGAACTGACAGTTGAAACGGACAATATTTCATCGATTAAGATTTCAGGTACTGTTTCCGATGAAAACGGCAATGTGGTGAAAAATGCCACAGTGGATATACTTGGTCACGACGCATACGCCAAGACAGACAGCAACGGTCATTACTCCATAACATTCAAAATAGGAAAAGGTGAAAAACTCGCAGAGTTCAAAAAGAATTTCACATTAACTGACAGAAGTGGTGAAGATGCCACAGAGGATGTACGCATATACAAAATAACAGCAAAATACAGTAACAGAGAAGAGAATTTTTATCTCAGATTAAACGTTGATAAAAAAACAGGCAGAATTTTTCTCCCCGAAAAGGAAATCTTTAACCAGCTAAAAGATATCACGTTTGACGGAAATTATACAGAATTCACAAGAAACTGCGCTCCGAAAAATTCTTTTTTCAAATGTTCTCAAAAATTCAAAGGAATATTTAAGAATGAGGAAATAACAGGCAACTGGATGGGTACAGGTGGCAAAGGCTCTTTTAAAGGGGAATTGCTAAATACGGTTACAAAAGAGTACAGCCTTGCCGGTAGTGATAGATGTAAAATGCAAACAGTTGAAATCTCAGAAAATAATACTGTTACAAACAGCTATCCGGAAAATTTTTTCATAGATAACAACCACTCACTGATTGTCAGATGTATTTTTCAGGATAATTTTTTTACAAAGTCAGCTGTAATACATCTCATCAAAAAACCATCCGATGTAAGCGTTAAGCTTTACAAGAGAACAGCTGAACTGAATGAAAACCAATTACACTATAAAAGTAAAACTTATCTGGGACTGCAGGAAATAAGCGATGAACCTGCACACATAAATATTCCTGTATCCGCAGAGGAAATAAAGCATTATATAATTATTTCAGGGAAAAAGGAAAAGTGGCACAATAGATCGTTGGGGTTTACCGGAGGGCCTCTGTATGAAGGGAAACAACCGGTTATCACTATTAATAGCTTTGAAAACGGTAAAAACGCTAATCAAAATATAACAGCAAAACTAATATCCCTCTCAGGGGACAAAGATATAGCCGGCCCCGGAGAACAATTGGGAGGGGATGGCAAAAGGGATATACACATAAAGCTCAGCATATCAGGTATCAAAGGAATTCTGAAAAACATAGAAATAAAAAATACCGGTGAAAACTCATATAGCTGGAATACCAAACCTTTTGATGTTTACCCTCTTATTGCGCTGCTTTATAACAATACTCCGCTCAACGAAAAAAATGGGAAAATTAATTTTAATATAGACAAAGATATGAAAATAGATATATTCATATATAAGCCTGAGTATTTAAATCAAAACAATATCAATCTTATATACAGATTGCAGATAGATGATAAGTGGTACAAAGGTGATATTGCTAATTAGGGGCTATTCGTGAGTGATTATATAGGATTAATAATTTTTGTTCTTGTCATTGTGGGATTAGCCTTTTTTAAAGGCGGCGGCTGAGGGGCTGATTCATGCAGTATCGAGGATCGATACAAAAAAGACAAAACAAAATCAAAAAAGTAAATTATTGATTATTGAGTGACAGCGCGGCAACATTCCGGTTGTCTTTTACCAAAAAACTCTTTAATATCTGGCATATGAGCATACAAAAAATAACTTTGGCATTACTTGCTGTACTTTCTGCAATATTGCTCACCTTAGCTTCGCCCGGCAACAGCTCCGGTTACTTTGTATTTGTTGCCTTTATTCCTCTTTTTATCTGTATAAAAAAATCTGATAAAAAAGAGTTTATTATTTATGTACTGGTTTTCACATTAATATATTATTTTTACAATCTGAACTGGATAACCGTAACAGTAAGTCATTTCGGTAACGCACCCCTGCCTGTGGGATACCTGGTTCTGTTTATTTTCTCTGTTTATCTCTCTTTATACTGGATATTGTTTTTTTATTTTTTTAGAAACAACTACAGTGTTATATTGCTGAGCCTGCTTTTTGTCACACTTGAAATTATCAGAGGTAAGCTGTTCACTGGATTTCCCTGGCTGAATTTGGGCAGTTTTGTACACAATTTACCCTATTTTAAGCTAAACGCTTCACTTATAGGAGAAAATGGTCTGAGTTTTATAATAATTCTGACAAATTTACTGCTTTTCAAATATATTACAAACAAATCTTTTAAATATCTGATTTATCCGGTGATAATACTAATTTTGAGCTTTTCTTCAGGTTTTATTCTAAGTAACCTCACAAAGGCATCAGCCAAAACCGTCTCTTTTACAATAGTCCAGCCATCCTACAGTCAGGAAATCAAATGGGCTGTCGAACACCGGGAAGAAATCATTTCCAATGTCCTGGATATGACGAAAAAAGCACTAAAAATGCCCGGGGAAATAGTAATCCTGCCGGAATCGGTATTTCCCACATTTACGGAAACAGATAGTGAACTTTACAACAAATTGAAAAATTTTTCCCGCAAAAAGCCTCTGATTTTCGGGAGCATAAGAAACGATAACGGCACATCTTCATTTGCATACTACAATAGTGTTTACTACCTGCAAAATGCCAGGCAAAAGATATACGACAAAATACATCTTGTTCCCTTCGGCGAATATTTTCCATTCAAAACATTATTCAAGCCGATAAGTTACTACTTTTTCGGAGATGCGGAGGATTTCTCCGGTGGTAATACAGTTAGCATTTTTGAGTACAACGGTTACAAGATTTCACCGCTGCTATGCTACGAAGGGGCTTTCACTAACCTGGTAAAAAAAGTAAAGGACAACGGTGGCAATATAATTGTTTTGCTTACAAACGACAGTTGGTTTGGTAAATCAATGGGAAGATACCAGCACCTTGCAATAGATAAAATCAGGAGTATCGAATACGGTACTCCCATAATAAGAGCTGCACAATCTGGAATATCCGGCTGTATCGATATGAAAGGCAATATTAGCTCAGCAACTGAGATAGACGAAAAAACATCGTTTTCATGTGTAGTAAGAATCCCCAGCTCCGGCACTTTTTTTAACAAATATGGTTATGCATGGCTGATTGTACTGATTCTGTTTTACTCTTTCAAATGGGTAACCGGATATCCCCGGAAAAAATAAACGGCTATCTTTCTTTAATGTTGATTTTATTTGAAGTTAGTTATATTAATGCTATAATAAAATATATAAAAATAAGACAACACAACAGTCCTGATTTTCTACAGTAACATATAGAAACAAGGTATTGTGCAAGATCTTTAAATGGAGGAAACATATGTTTGGCTTAGGAACACAGGAACTTTTGATTATTCTGGTGATTGTCATGGTTATTTTTGGTGCAGGTAAACTGCCGCAAATCGGAGAAGGTATGGGTAAGGCTATTCGAAATTTCAAGAAAAGCGCTAAGGAAGCTGAAGATGCAATCGATATAACGCCGGATGAGGAAGAAAAGAAAACCGATAAGGATGAAAGCGACGAAGAGAAAAAAGCGTAAATGTCCTATTTAGCTTTAGACATTGGCACGGGAACACAGGATGCTTTAATTTATTCTAAAAGCGATCATCTGGAAAATTCAGTCAAGCTGATATATCCTGCGCCCACCATTTTATTTTCCAAATATATAGCAGATTCTCATCAAGACCTTTTTATAGCGGGAGCACCCATGGGCGGAGGACCTGTAACAAAAGCCCTAAAGAATCATATGACTAAGGGCTACAATGTTTATATTACTAAAGAGGCCTCACTAAGTATCAAAGACGACACAGAAAAGGTGAAATCCCAGGGTTTTGACATAGTAGAAAACATTGAAAACCCCCACCTCTATTTAAATGATCTGGACATGGATCTCTTTGAAAAGCTCAGAGAGAAGGCAGGATATTCGGATTTTGAAAAAATTCTTGTTGCTGTTCAGGACCATGGGTTCATAAAAAATCAGTCGGACAGGATAACACGTATAAATTTTTTCAAAGAATTTTTAAAAGGCGATTTAAGAAATGCTTATTTTAATGAAACCAACAATATCCCGGAAGGCTTTAACCGACTAAAGAGCATAAAAAATACCCTGGAACAATCAGGATACACCAGATTTAATATTACCGATACAGGGATAGCGGCGGCTTTAGGAGCTTTGTATAATGTTTCCGAAAGACCGGTAATAACAGTGGATGTGGGTAACGGTCATACCTTTGCGGCACTAATTTACGACAATTTTAAAACAAGCTCCTTTTTTGAACACCATACAACAATGCTTACACCGGAAAAAATGCAGAAATATATCAAAAAAATGCTTACATCCACAATAACTTTTGAGGACGTTTACAATGACGGAGGACACGGAGCACACTGTTTTCAGAAAAAGAATTTTTCTGAAGCTGCCATTTACGTTACAGGTCCCCAAAGACATAGACTCTTTGACAATTTTTCAGATAATGTGATTTACGCATCACCTGCCGGTGATACAATGATCACAGGGCCGGTGGGGCTCTTATTGCAGGAGCAATTAATCTAACTTTTTCTGAATCGTTACTTTTAAAGGTATGCCTGTTGGAAAAATTTTATTTCGGAAAATATAAATATACAGACTCTGCTGTACACAATTTTCACCCATTGCCAAAATTTGTTATTATTATCGTCTCAATAATAGTCACCGGGCTAACTGTATCCCTCTTAAATCTTATTCTTATTTTCACACTATTTTGTATATTAATGGTTATATCCCGCATAAAAACAAGGCAGATTTATTCTATATTAAAACCTTTCAGATTCCTTCTTTTGTTTACTTTTTTTGTGCAACTGTTTTTTAATGACAAGGGATTTAACTTTAATGAACCAAGTTATTTTACCGCTGTTTCCACCACAGGGCAGTTTTTTTTGATGATAGCTTTCTCCGCACTCTTTACTGCAACCACCAGGCCACTGGACATTATCAAAATCCTTAACCTTATTTTAAAACCTCTCAAAATTCTAAAAGTGGACACACAAAACATTGCAGCATCCGGCATTATTGCATTACGGTTTATTCCACTGCTTTTTGAGGAAGCGGATAAGATAAAAACCGCCCAAATACTAAGAAACGATACCACAAAAAGGGGCATTAAACGTTTATTGGACATAGAAGCATTTATTATACCTCTGTTTCTCCGTGTAATGTATTTTTCAGAGCAAATTGCTATTACACTGCAATTCAGGGGAAACTGGGAAACAATATGCAAGCTCAGTAAAACAAAATTCAGCGAAATACTAATAACTCTTCTGTATATTTTAATATTAGCGGGGATTTACTGTGTATAATATTAAATGTATTGTGGAATATGATGGAACGTTTTTTTACGGCTGGCAGATTCAGCCCAACCACAGAACTGTTCAGATGGAAATAGAAAAATCTCTATCAAAAATGTATAAGCAGCATATAAAAATCATCGGTTCCGGACGTACGGATACACATGTACATGCATACGGTCAGGTTTTTAATTATAAAACAGATAAACACATTCCAGAAAATGCTATTTTAAGAGGATTAAATAGCCTTCTGCCAGATGATGTGGTTATTAAGTCGGTCAGTTTGGTTGACTCTAATTTTAACGCCATGTGTTCAGCCGTAAGTAAAACCTATGAATATATTTTACTAAATAGAGAACTTCCTTCCGCACTGTACAGAAACTACTGCTGGCATATAAAATATCCGGTAAAGACAGAAACACTGGTTTGCTACCTGCAGAAATTTTCAGGAACCCATGACTTTACATCCTTTTGCAAACGCCAAAGCCTGCCGGATAACCCCGTTAGAAAAGTAAATTTTGTACAAATAAAAAAAGAAAACGATTTTATTAAAATAACCATTAACGCCAACGGATTTTTACATAATATGGTACGAAACATTATAGGCACTTCCCTTTACCTCTATCAAAAAAAATACCCGGCAAATGCAGTTGAGACCATAATTAACGCAAAAAACAGAGAACAAGCAGGTCCCACCGCTCCGGCACACGGACTTTATCTGAAAGAGGTTGTATATTAGCTGTACTAACCTTCAGGAAGTCTAATACTCCCTATAGTTTCAAGATAAATATATTGTTTGTACCATTCGGCAAACATCTCATCCAGTTTTTTCATGTCATCTGCCGTAAGCCAGGGCAACAGTGCATTGTACTCTTCTCGTAATTTTTCTAAACGTTCGTACTCATCATCGTACAAATATTCCTCACGATCGCTCAAACGAATTAATTCCTTCTTTAATTCAAAAACCTGCTCGAGCACAGAACACCCCCTTCAAACTGACTTGAGTCAACTAAGCATAATCGCATATTTATTTAGCATATAGTATTAAGTAAAAATCTCTCCACTCCGTCACGGTATAGATAATGCCTACGGAGAGCACCAGTCTTTTAGACTGGTAAATATGTTATTAAACATCCAATTGAGCAACCATAGTTGCTGCTACATGGTGATGTAAGGCAAAGATTCAAAGGTCTCAACTTGTATAAGTACTTAATATATAATAATACAAATAATTATTCAACTGTGACCATTGTTGATTTTAGGAATATTTAGTTATCCAAAATAATCAAAAGAAACAGTTTTTTTGGAATCCGGCCGGCAAACACACAAATATCTGCACACTCACCGGTTGTATTAAAATAAATCTTTGACTTTAAAGGACATTGTCCTATATTCTGTTTTTATAATAAAAACACTGTTTGCAGGTTAAAAAATGGAAAATACTTTAATTATTTTTGACATGGACGGCACCCTTGTTGACACCAGAAAAGATATAACAATATCCATTAATTTTGTAAGGCAGTTAAGAAATTTACCGCCTTTGTCACAAGAGGAAGTGCTTGAAATCATAAATCAAAGAAGAAAAAATTTATCAAAACAATTTTACAACACTGACAGTTACTTAGAAAAAGATAAAAATGCATTTGAACGGCACTATAGAAAACAGTGTGTCAAAAATGTTGCGCCTTTTCCGGGAGTCTGCAATACACTTTACAAACTCAAAAGCTTAGGGGCAAAAATGTCTGTAGCCACAAATGCTCCAACAGAATTTGCAGAAATAATATTAGAGGCAGCGAGAATTAAGCACTATTTTGACTTTATAATCGGTGCATGTAAAGTCAAGACTCCCAAACCGGACGCCGAAATCATCCACTTGATCACCAGTCTTTACAACATCGACAGAATAATCCCCCAAAAAACTTATATTGTGGGAGATAATTATACTGATATCACTGCAGGGAAAAATGCTGGTATCACATCAGTTTATGCAAAATGGGGGTACGGCTCTTTTCATGAAGATGCCAGTCCGCATTTCATCGCTGAAAATTTTAATGACATAATAAACATTATCCGCAATTCACCGCAAATAACCCTAAACAGTATCTAAAAATGCAATACAGAAGACTGGTCTAATAACGTGATAAAAATTGGCAAAATATCATCTTACTTACACGATAACTATTTAGCAGGATTACTTAATTACAAACCGAATAAAACCGCTGCTTGTACTGCAATTTTTTTTCTTTTCGGGTTATTTGCTATTACTGTGGGGTTGCACAGTAAAATACTTGAACTCAATTTCAACAAAAAACTTGTTAGACCTACTTTATTTATTATTCTGTTCATTTTTCCTTCCTTTCTGGAAGAATCCTTTTTCAGAGGCATAATTATCCCATTAAAAAAAACTCAGGACAATAACGTATTATCAGCCATATACACTATAATAAGTTCATCCGCTTTTACTCTGTGGCATCCTTTAAACGCATGGGCGGGAAATAAAGGAGCAGCAGAATATTTCTATGATTCTTCATTCCTTCTGATAACATTTGTTTTAGGTATTGTATGCAGCATCACTTATATAATCTCCCGATCACTATGGATACCGGTGGCAATACATTGGATTGTAGTAGTGGCGTGGGTTGTCTTTTTTGGAGGCAGGAACCTGCTCTTATAAATTTTGAAGATACTTACAGTTTTGCTTGATGAAAATATCAGCATAAATATATTCCAATCATAAAAAGGGAGTGGTTGGGTAGCTGGTGCGCCCCACGGCCTTCAAAGCCGATTGTCCCGCCTGCTGGGCGGGAGGTAGGTTCGATTCCTACACACTCCCGCCAAATTTATCTTTATTATCAGCAACTTAACTTTTCAGAAAAAGCCAGTGTGATAAAATTGTGATAATTTCTACGCTTTTTTGCAAACTCGAACTCTGTATGATTTTGGTATTGGCACGAATTTTAATACTACAAAGGAATAGGATTTGTAAAAAATTAAAAAACAAATAAGTTGCCTCAAATTGCAACCCCATTTTCTTGAATCATTGTTTAATTTAAGGTATATTTAGGTTGTGGGAAAAATCCTATTATAAGTAAAGTCAAACAATCACATTTGATAAGGGGAAATTTAATGGCAATAAAGAAATCTCAGTTATATAGCTCCATTTGGCAGTCCTGTGATGAGTTGAGGGGCGGAATGGATGCTTCTCAATACAAGGATTACATACTTACCTTACTTTTCATGAAATATGTTACAGACAAATATGCAGGTAATCCTGACGGTCTTCTCATCGTGCCGGAAGGTGGCGGCTTTGATGATATGGTCGCCCTGAAAGGCAATAAGGATATTGGCGAAAAAATAAATATTGTCATTAGAAAATTCGCAGAAGCTAATGAACTGAAAGGCGTAATAGACCAGGCTGACTTTAACGATGAAACGAAATTAGGCTCCGGCAAGGATATGCAGGACCGCCTTTCCAAATTAGTATCTATTTTTGACCGATTGGATCTTGGTGCAAACCGGGCTGAAGGTGATGACCTGATGGGTGATGCATATGAGTTTTTGATGCGTCACTTTGCTACAGAGTCAGGCAAAAGCAAAGGACAGTTTTATACACCAGCTGAAGTTTCTACCGTTATGGCAAAAGTCGTGGGTATAGGGTCAGATACCAGGCAGGATCAGACAGTATACGATCCTACGTGTGGATCCGGCTCTTTGCTTCTCAAAGCTGCCAACGAAGCCCCTAACGGTTTATCGATTTTCGGTCAGGAAAATGATAATGCCACATGGGCACTGAGTAAAATGAACATGATACTTCATGACTATCCCACTGCAGAAATATGGCGGGACAATACCCTCTCAAGACCTTATTTTAAAGACAGTCACGGAAAATTAGCAAGATTTGATTTTTCAGTGGCAAATCCACCCTTTTCAGCTAAATCATGGACAAACGGGCTGGATCCTGCAAATGATGAATTCAGACGTTTTGAATATGGCACACCGCCCGCAAAGAATGGTGATTATGCTTTTCTCCTACATTTGATTGCATCGCTTAAAAGTACCGGAAAAGGCGCTATAATTTTGCCTCACGGTGTACTTTTTCGCGGACACAAAGAAGCTGAAATACGCAAAAACCTTATTAAGCGTGGTTTTATAAAAGGTATTATCGGATTACCTGCAAACTTGTTTTATGGTACAGGTATACCTGCATGTATTATCGTTATTGACAAAGAAACCGCCAGAGAACGTGAAGGTATTTTCATGATTGACGCTTCGAAAGGTTATATCAAAGACGGGAATAAAAACCGGCTCAGGTCACAGGATATTCATAAGATAGTAGATGTTTTTAATAAAAATATAGCTTTGGAAGGCTATTCACGGATGGTCCCTTTTGAAGAGATTGAAGACCCTTCCAATGATTATAACCTAAATATTCCCCGCTATATTGACTCAAGCGAGCCTGAGGATTTGCACGATCTCGAAGCGCATCTTTACGGAGGTATTCCTGAAAAAGATGTAGATAATTTAAAATCTTACTGGCAAATTTTTCCAAATTTGAAAAATAAGCTGTTTAAAAACAATGGAAGAGAAGGCTACCTCGAACCAAAAGTCGGAGCAGATCAGATACGTACCATTATTTTTGAAGACAATGAGTTTAAAAAATTTTCAGAGGATATTTTAGGTATTATCAATCAGTGGGAAAAAGCCCATAAACCTCTTCTCTATTCTTTGGAACATAAGACTGTGCCGAAGGAAATTATCCATACATTATCTGAAGATTTGCTTAAGCGTTTTTCCGAAGTCCCTTTAATCAATAAATATGATGTTTACCAGCAGCTGATGGATTACTGGTATGATGTGATGCAGGATGATATCTATCTTATAACAGCTGTGGGCTGGAAAGAAGCCGCTCAACCACGAAGCATTATCAATGATAAAGAACGGAAGATTCAGGAAACTGCTGATCTGACAATAAACAAGCAAAAATATAAGACAGATTTAATCCCACCGGAACTGCTAAAAGAGCGTTTCTTTAAAGAAGAAAAAGATACCATAGACAATTTGCAGACTGAGGAAGATGCAGCAACACGTGAGTTTGAAGAATTCACTGAAGAACACACGGAAGAAGACGGCTTACTTGAAGATGTTGTTAACGATAAAGGCAATATTACCAAAAAGTCCGTTGAGGAACGATTGAAAAAGCTAAGCAGAAATATGACCCATGAATTTGAAGAAGAAAAAGAGGCTTTGCATCATTGTTTAAAACTCCTTGATAAAGAAACCAAAGCAAAAAAAGCGTTAAAAGATGCCCAAGCAAAGCTTGATAAGGATGTGTTTGCCAAATATTTTGATTTGACTGAGGATGAAATAAAATTGGTTGTTATTAATGACAAATGGTTTGGCTCTATTAGAGAAGGTATACAAAGTGAAATAAATAATTTGGCTCAGCAGCTTATTGGTCGTATCCAAAAGCTTAATGAAAGATATTCTGAGCCGCTCCCTGAAATTGAAAAGGAAGTTTCTGCGTATAATTTTAAAGTGAAAGAACATTTGAAAAAAATGGGCGTATTATGAAAAGTGAAATAGAGTCTATGCCAATGAAATCATCTAATAAAAATAGCCAAGACGTTCCTTCAGGATACAAGCGTACAGAAATAGGTGTAATTCCAAAAGATTGGGAAGTAAAGCCCTTAAAAGTTTTGAGTACTTCTCAGGGAATAGTACGAGGTCCTTTTGGTGGTTCTCTAAAAAAGGAAGTTTTTAAGAGTTCAGGATTTAAGGTATACGAACAAAGGAATGCAATATATAAAAATTGTACAATTGGTTCTTACTTTATTGATAAAAGTAAATATCAAGAAATGCAACGCTTTAGCATTAAGCCTAAAGATTTTATAATTAGTTGCTCTGGTACCATCGGGAAAATATTCCAAATTCCTGAAAATGCTCCTGAAGGAATAATAAATCAAGCACTTCTGAAAATCACATTAAATAATGAAATTATAAATGAAGATTATTTTTATTTTTACTTTCAATGGAATAATTTTCAACAGAGAATTATTGAATCTACACAGGGTGGAGCGATGAAAAACCTTGTGGGAATGAATGTTTTCCAGTCTACTCTATTAGGCTTACCTTCTATAAAAGAGCAAAAAGCTATCGCTAAAGTATTGTCAGATGTAGACAGTCTAATAGACTCACTTGATAAGCTTATTCATAAAAAAAAGGCAATCAAAAAAGCCGCAATGCAGCAACTCCTCACAGGAGACACCCGCCTCCCCGGTTTCACAGAACCCTGGGAAACCAAACGCTTAGGTGATTTTGCTGAAATTATAATGGGTCAATCTCCCAGTTCTGTGAACTATAACACTTCAGGGTATGGTATGCCTCTAATTCAAGGCAATGCAGATATTATTAATAGAAAAACTGTAAAAAGAATTTACACAACAGAGGTAACTAAGAGAGGTAAGCATGGAGACATTATTATGTCAGTACGCGCCCCTGTAGGAGAAATTTCTTTTGCTACATTTGACACTTGTTTGGGTAGAGGTGTATGTGCTATTCGTTACAAAAACAATTTTTTATATTATTATTTGATAAGTATTGAACCAAAATGGAGCAAATGGTCAAAAGGATCAACTTTCGATTCGATAAATTCTAAAGAAGTAAAAGAATTACCAATAAATATTCCTCCATCTATCGACGAACAAAAAGCAATAGCAAAAGTTCTCTCAGATATGGACGCTGAAATTGAAGCATTGGAAAAACGTAAAGAAAAAACTGAGCAGATGAAGCAAGGTATGATGCAACAACTGTTAACCGGTAAAATACGTTTATCAACCTTAGAGGAAACTCTATGAATAAAAATACTCCACGTCCAACCTCAATTCGTATTTTTCTTGCAGATGGTTTGCCGGAAGGACTTAAAATTAGAGGGATTATAATATGTCACTGCCAATAAATATAGAAGAACTGATAAACGGTAAAGTCATAGAATGGGAAAGGCTGGAATTTAAAAAAGATTGGAATCCTGAAGCCATTCTACACACGCTATGTGCCTTCGCCAATGATATGAACAACTGGGGCGGTGGATATATTATAGTGGGTATTGCCGAGAAAAATGGAAGACCGATATTGCCTCCCCAAGGTTTGGATCCGGATCGAATTGATTTTATCCAGGGAGAACTGACAAATATTGGACACCGTATCCAGCCCCATTATTTGCCTATTGCACAACCTTATCTGTATGAAGATAACCATATACTGGTTATCTGGGCACCAGCCGGTGATATGCGCCCTTATTCCGCACCGGAAGCACTCGGTAAAGGAAATCAGCAACGCTATTATTATATCCGCAGTGGCTCTAAAACTATTAAAGCACGTGGAGAAAACCTGCGGCGTTTGCAGGAATTGACAGCACGTATCCCTTTTGATGACCGTATCAATCATCAGGCAAGCCTTAATGACCTTGATTTGGGTTTGATTAGGGATTTCCTGTATGAGATTAAAAGCAGTCTATCTGAAGAAAGTGCTTCCATGCCGCTTGCTGATTTAGCCAGACAATTGTCCATAGCCAAAGGACCTGATGAAGAATTACGCCCGGTTAATGTCGGATTGATGTTTTTCAACAGAGAACCTGAAAAATTTTTCCGTAATGCCCGAATCGAAGTAGTAATACGCAATGACGAATCGGGTAAAGATTTTAAAGAGAAGTACTTTAAAGGTCCTTTACATAACCAGTTGCGCAATGCTCTGAATTATATCCAGAATCATGTTATTGAAGAGCGAATCAAGAAAATCTCCGGACAGCCGGAGGCTGACCGTTATTATAATTTTCCTTATGAAGCAGTCGAAGAAGCTCTGGCAAATGCTATTTATCATAAAAGTTATGAAATACCCAATCCTGTCGAGGTGCAGATATGGCCGGACAAAATCGAGGTATTGAGCTTTCCCGGTCCTGTCCCTCCGGTAAATGCACAAATTCTGGCGGAAAACAAACGTATTGTAGCACGCGACTACCGCAACCGCAGAGTAGGCGATTTTCTGAAAGAGCTTCATTTGACTGAAGGCAGGGGTACAGGAATACCTACTATGCGCCGAGCTATGTACAATAATGGTTCTCCGGAACCTATTCTGGAAACCGATGAGCAGTGCACATATTTCCTTACTGTTTTGCCGGTTCATCCCGATTGGCTGGATAAGGAAGAAAGCGACCGGACAAGTACAGGACAAGTACAGGACAAGTACCGGTCAAGTACAGGACAAGTCCCCGAAAATGTAGAAATACTTGTCAAAAGTATTGAGGGAGAAATGAAACGGAGTGACATACAGAAGAATATAGGTATTAGCAGCAGAAGTCATTTTGTTGAGCAGTTTTTAAATCCTGCTTTGGAAATGGGATATATAGAGAGAACTGAGAAGCTCCACAGTAACAAACAAAAATACCGGTTAACTCAAAAAGGTAAATCATTGACGAAGAAACTTTATGATAAAAAATAAGTTATTGCCGGGGAATAAATTTAATGAGTGAAGTAGGACAAAGAGAACTAAAAACTCAAAAAAGTGTAAATGCTTTTTTTCAAACAGTACTGGATTACAGTTATCTGGGGGATTTGAGAGACAGAGAGAATAATTGTAATGTTGAATATGGTGTACTGAATGGCTGGCTGGAAAAAGCGGGGCATGACGAGAAGATTATAAAAAAGGTATTCCGGGAAATAGATCAGGCAATAACAGTCGGTGGGGCAAAATCACTATATGATGCCAATAAAGAATTTTATAATTTACTTCGTTATGGTGTAAAAGTAAAACCTGATGTCGGTGAACAAACTAAAACCGTCTGGCTGATAAACTGGAATGACCCCCTTGTCAATGATTTTGCAATTGCTGAGGAAGTAACGATAGAAGGCGTTCACTCAAAAAGACCGGATATTGTAATATATGTAAACGGTATTGCCATAGGTGTAATTGAATTAAAAAGATCGACTGTTTCCGTAACAGAAGGTATCCGGCAAAATCTGGACAGTCAGAAAAAAGAGTTTATTCAGTCATTTTATTCTACAGTGCAGCTTGTAATGGCTGGAAATGATACAGAAGGATTACGTTACGGCGTGATCCAGACACCGGAAAAATACTGGCTCAGGTGGAAAGAAAACGAAGCTCATAGAGAAGCCGGAAACAACCCATTATTAAGGGAACTCAGTCAGGTTTGTTCTAAAAAAAGACTATTAGAATTAATCCACAATTTTATTGTTTTCGATGCCGGGATAAAGAAAATCTGTAGGCACAATCAATATTTTGGCGTAAAAGCTGCTCAAAAGTTTGTCAAACGTAAGGATAACGGAATCATATGGCACACTCAGGGCAGCGGTAAATCACTAACTATGGTATGGCTTGCCAAGTGGATAAGGGAAAATATAAAGAACAGCCGTGTGCTACTGATTACTGACCGTGTGGAGCTGGATGATCAAATAGAAACAGTATTTAAAGGAGTAAGCGAAGACATATACAGGACTCAAAGCGGAACAGATCTTATAAATATCCTGAATAAAAATGAAGAATGGCTGGTATGTTCATTAGTTCATAAATTCGGCTCAGGAGAAGGTCTGACAGATAAAGATGTGGATTCATTTATTGCAGATATTCAGGAAAACATTCGTAAGGGTTTTCAACCGAAAGGAAATATTTTTGTCTTTGTTGATGAGTGTCACCGTACCCAATCCGGTAAGCTTAATGAAGCTATGAAAGCTTTACTGCCGGAAGCTGCTTTTATAGGTTTCACCGGCACTCCTTTGTTAAAAAAAGACAAGCAGAAAAGTATTGAAGTGTTCGGTCCTTATATTCATACGTATAAATTTGACGAGGCGGTCAACGATAATGTGATATTGGACTTGAGATATGAAGCCCGTGATATCGATCAACATATTACATCTCAGGATAAAATTGACAAGTGGTTTGAAGTAAAAACGCAAGGTCTGTCAGATCTGGGGAAAGCTCAGATAAAGAAACGCTGGGGCACACTGAAAAAAGTGCTTAGTTCTCAAGACAGACTCAGCAAAATCGTATCCGATATACTGATGGATATGGAACTGCGTGACAGACTCAAAAGCGGACGCGGCAATGCCATGCTTGTAACAAACAGTATTTATTCAGCATGCCTTATTTACGAAATGCTCCAGAAAACGGATATTGCTGATAAGTGCGCAATTGTTACATCTTATAAGCCTCATCATCGTGAAATAAAAGGCGAGGAAAGCGGAGAAGGCGAAACGGAAAAATTAAGGAAATATGCTATTTACCGAAAAATGCTTTCAAAATTCTTTGACGAAGATGAAGATACAGCAATAAATAAAACAGAAACTTTTGAGAAAGAAGTTAAAAAAAGATTTATTAACGAGCCGGGACAAATGAAACTTCTGATAGTGGTGGATAAGCTGCTTACAGGTTTTGATGCGCCTCCGGCAACATATCTATACATTGACAAACACATGCAGGATCATGGATTATTTCAGGCTATTTGCCGTGTAAACCGTCTCCACAGTGAAGATAAGGAATATGGTTACATTATTGATTATAAGGATTTGTTCCGGTCACTTGAAAAATCTATACAGGATTATACAGGTGAAGCTTTTGAGGGATATGAGAAATCCGATGTGGAAGGGCTGCTGAAAGACAGACTTACTCAGGGCAAAGAGAGGCTTGAAGAAGTAAGAGAGTCCATTAAAGCACTTTGCGAGCCTGTAAGACCGCCTTATAACACAGCTGCATATTTGGAGTATTTTGTTGGAGACAGCAATGAACCGGATATTCAAAAAGATAATGAGCCGAAACGACTTGAGCTTTATAAACTAACCTCATCTTATTTGAGAGCCTATGCCAATCTTGCCAATGAGATGGAAAAATCCGGGTATACTAAAACAGAAGCCCAAAGAATAAAAGATGAAGTGGAACATTTTGAAAATGTGCGAAAAGAGGTCAAATTAGCGAGCGGCGATTATGTGGATATGAAAATGTATGAGCCCGCTATGAGGCATCTTTTGGATACTTATATCCGTGCGGACGACAGTGAAACACTTTCTACATTTGATGATATGACACTTGTCGAATTGATTGTAAATAAAGGTAAAGACGGTTTGGACGAACTGCCGGATGATATAAAAAATGATAAAGATTCTATGGCGGAAACGATTGAGAATAACGTCCGCAAACTCATTATAGACGAAACGGTGGTTAACCCTAAATATTATGAAAGAATGTCACATTTGTTAAATGATCTGGTGGAGCAGAGGAGAAATGAGGCGATTGACTATCAGAAGTATCTTGAGGAAATTATTGAGCTTGCTAAGAAGGTGAGCCACCAAGGCTATGATACGACATATCCAGAGGGTATAAATACTAAGGCACTTAAAGCTCTTTATGATAATCTTGATTTTGATAAAGTGGCGGAATCACAGGCTCCTTATGCTGGTGACAGTATGGAAAAACAAAAAGCCCGAAAAGTAATGGAAATTGACAGTAAAATAAAAAGTGTGAAAAAAGCGAACTGGCGGGGACACAAAATAAAAGAACGTGAGATAAGAAATGCCATAAAATCAGTTATCGGGAATGATGATAAAACTGTGGAACAAATATTTGATATCGTGAAAAATCACAATGAATACTGAGAAGCGGATTATTGAAGTCAGTGATATAAAGGTCGAAGTTGTCAGGAAAAATATAAAGAATCTGCATTTGGGAGTATACCCGCCTGAAGGTAGGGTAAGAGTTTCAGCACCATTTTATCTTGATGATGAAGCGGTAAGACTTGCAGTAGTTTCCAGACTTTCATGGATACGTAAGCAACAAAAATCTTTTGAGATGCAGGCAAGACAATCTGCAAGAGAAATGGTTTCAGGAGAAAGCCATTATTTTTTGGGACGAAAATATCTCCTTGATGTCATAAAAACGGAAGGCAAACAGGAAGTCCGTATTGTAAACAATAAAAAACTACAAATGAAAGTTAAGCCGGAAACAAGCAGAGAGAAAAGATACAAGCTGTTGCAGGACTGGTATAGAAAACAGTTAAAAGAGTTATTGCCCGATTTTGTGAACAAATGGGAGAACAAAATCGGCGTAAATGTAAATAAAGCCGGAATAAGAATCATGAAAACAAAATGGGGCTCATGTAATCCTGAAGCCGCTCGTATATGGCTAAACCTTGAGCTGGCTAAAAAGCCCGTTAAATGTATAGAATATATTTTAGTGCATGAAATGATACACCTCATGGAAAGGCGGCATAATGACAGATTTCGTGAACTCATGGATGACTTTCTACCCGACTGGCGACTGCGAAAAGACGAGCTAAATCAGGCTCCCCTTTCACATGAAAAATGGGATTATTGAAAAATTAGCAATTTTGCCACCCTATCCATTTACAATATTCATTATTAAGCTGAGTGGGGGGCGTAACTCTCAAATAGGAAAACATTTATTTTTTTGAAGTACCTCAGGTAATTTTATTGTGGTACTCTGCTTATGATATTTTACAAGTTTTAATGTTATTTAATTAGATTTTATGTACTTGACTTTGAAAATAAAGTCAAATACATAAGGATGTGTAAGATTATCAGGAATTGATACCTTTGTATATTTACTAATGTCACCCTGTAGCACACGCCATGGGCTGATAAATTTGCTTTAGCAAACACTTGCTTCAGGGGACTCGTAACTTGCTTATATCAATACATGCTGAAACGAGTTGAGCATGAGTAATTTGTGTAATTCAAAGGTCTCGAATTGTATAATAACTTATTAGAAAACAAAGGAATAATGGAGATGAAAAGAATACCATGGGGACCGATACGTTCTTCGCTTATAGATAATTTTTCCTTTGGCGATATAAAGCTAATTGTCGGATATGCAGACATCGATATGTCAGGGCTCGCTCATCTTGAACAAAAATATCAAGGTGGAGCTTCGAAGTCTCAATTACTCAATGAAATTGACAAGCAGGTTGGCGCAATGGATTGTGACAATGTTGGAGTTTTAGCTTCTATATGTTGCGAGGAAATGCTTCGGAAGAATCCGAACCTGATAGAAGACTTGGAGCGTGTTCTATCTAGAGTTGGATGGAAATTCTCAGGGACAGCGATCCTGCCTGTCGAAATATTTGATTTATCTGAGTTAAAGGATATTCCTGAAAACGCCCATGAGGATATTCTTAAATCAGCTACTAGATTGAGAAATGGTGACTTAAGTGGTTCGCTTTCAGCTTCTTGCGGTGCGCTAGATTCAGTAACCAGTTCTATTTATCAAGAGTTCAATGTAGGAAATCCGAATAAAGCATCCTTTCAGGAAAGAATTAAAAAGTCTATAGAAGCAATTAAAGCGAAAGAGAAATTGGTATCAGAGTTTCAAGCAATTGGTTGGGCTGAATCTGATTATAAGATTTTATTGTCAAATTTACACGGTTCGCTCAATCAGGCAGCAGTAGTAATGCAAAAGCTGAGATCTAATATGGGGGATGTTCATGGTACAAAGCCTGTGATTTCGGCGATTGTATTCGATTCTATAAAATGGTCACTAATTCTCCTCAGAGTTATGGCGACACGTAATGAATTCTAACGCTTTGTTCATCAATAATTGACCAGACCTTTGTGGACAAATTACTGAAGATATCTTAAGATAAAAACAGATTTTATAAAGTAAAAATAGATTTTAGTTTTAGAGGTAAATAATGAAAAAGAATTTACCAATTTTAGGTAATCGGAATTCGCTAGAAGTTATTTCAAAAACAAAAAATCTGATGAATATCACTGAAAAGATACTAAATAACAGGGATTTTTTGGATATATCCAGTGATTTTGAGATATTTATACCAAGAAGGCATACTGGTAGAATAGCTTCCGTGACCATATCACATGATAATAGATACATTGTCTCAGCAAGTTGGGATTATACAGTCAAACTATGGGACGTAGAGAGTGGCAGAGAAATCAAAAACTTTGAAGGGCATACCGGTTATGTGAATTCTGTAACCATATCGTATGACAATAAACATGTTGTCTCAGGAAGCTCAGATTCTACATTGAAGCTATGGGATATAGAGAGTGGCAGAGTGATCAGAACCTTTGAAGGGCATACCAACTATGTGAATTCTGTAGCCATATCGTATGACAATAGACATGTTGTTTCAGGAAGCTCAGATTCTACATTGAAGCTATGGGACGTAGAGAGTGGTAGAGTGATCAGAACATTTGCAGGTCATAATGGAGAGGTGTATTCTGTAGCGATATCACATGACAATAAATACATTGTCTCAGGAAGTTTGGATAAAAAAGTCAAACTATGGGACTTAGAGAGTGGTAGAGAGATAAAAACTTTTGAAGGGCATACCAATTATGTGAATTCTGTAGCCATATCGTATGACAATAGACATATTGTTTCAGGAAGCTCAAATTCTACATTGAAGCTATGGGGTATAGAGAGTGACAGAGAGATCAAAACATTTGAAGGGCATAAATATGATGTGTATTCCATATCATATGACAATAGATATATTGTCTCAACAAGCTGGAATACAACAGTCAATCTTTGGGACTTAGAGAGTGGCAGAGAGATTAAAACATTTGAAGGGCATACTAGTGAAGTAACTTCTGTAGCGATATCACATGACAATAAATACATTGTATCAGGAAGTGTTGATAAGACAGTTAAACTATGGGACGTAGAGAGTGGCAGAGAGATTAAAACATTTGAAGGGCATACTGATGATGTAAATTCTGTAGCAATATCACATGACAATAAATATATTGTTTCGGGAAACAATATAATAGTTAAGCTTTGGGACATAGAGAATGGCAGAAAGCTCAAAACCTTTGAAGTATGTGATAAAGATGGTTACGTATATTCAGTAAATTCTGTAGCAATATCTCATGACAATAAATATATTGTCTCGGGAAACGATGAAATAGTTAAGCTTTGGGACTTAGAGAGTGGCAAAGAGATCAGAATCTTAGAAGTATGTGATGGCTCTGTAGATTCGGTGGCAATATCACATGACAACAGATACGTTGTCTCAGCAAGCAATGACAGACTAACCATTTTTTCAGAAAGCTGGAATACAACAGTCAAACTATGGGACATAAAGAGTGGCAGAGAGATCAAAACA
>DDHP01000042.1:61999-65188 GCA_002338145.1 Deferribacteraceae bacterium UBA1873
AAAACATTTGAAGGGCATACTAGTGAAGTAACTTCTGTAGCGATATCACATGACAATAAATACATTATCTCAGGAAGTGGAGATAAAACAGTTAAGTTTTGGGACGCAGAGAGTGGCAGAGAGATCAAAACATTTGAAGGGCATACTGGATACGTAAGTTCCGTGGCCATATCGCATGACAACAAATACATTGTCTCAGCAAGCTGGGATTATACAGTCAAACTATGGGACGTAGAGAATAGCAGAGAAATAATAACCTTTGAAGGGCATACTGGATACGTAAGTTCCGTGGCAATATCACATGACAATAAATACATTATCTCAGGAAGCTCAGATTCTACATTGAAGCTATGGGACGTAGAAAGTGGCAGAGTGATCAGAACCTTTGAAGGGCATACTGGATACGTAAGTTCCGTGGCCATATCGCATGACAATAAATACATTGTCTCAGGAAGCTTGGATAATACAGTTAAACTATGGAATATCAATAATGAAAAAAATGTAATTACTATATTTAGTTTCGATGATGGTTGGGTACGTATAACTCATGATAAATACTTTGATTGTAATGAAAATGGTAAAAAATATATAAATCAAAGAATTAAGAATCCTCCGAGATCTATTCCTATCAGTGATGAGGCTTTTAAAAAATACCATAGACCGGATATTATTAAACAAAGATTTATAGACATAAAGCCCTTCGAATATGAAGAGACTCCTTTATACGAAGAAAATAATGAAAATGATATTCCATTTTAAGGTGCTTTTATGCATAAAATAGCTAAAAGATTAGAACTTATAAAAACCAGTATAACTATAGAAGATGAAGATATAATAAATCTACAGGTAGCCAAACTTAAATCTATGGATGTAGACAAAGAAGTAGAGAATATACTGTCAAATCTTGACAAAAATGATTACTCTACATCTCTAATGATGATAGAGAAATATTTATCAACATTCAGATCTATAACTGTATATGAAGATGAAGAATTAAACAGTTTAAAGCTTGAGTTAAAGGTTTTGGAAAATAAAATTTCAAAACTTAATGAAAAAAAATCAGAATATCTAAATAAAATAAATGATTTTCATAACAAGTATAATCTTACCCTTGGAGAACTGATAGAGGATATTTTAAAGTTAAGAAAAGAAATACTTTACAAGAAAATTGCTAAAAAGAAAGAAACACTGGAAGAGAAAAAAAACAAGTTAGCCAAAGATAGACGGGATCTTGATGATATAGCTGAAAGGATTAAAAAAGTTGACCCTTTTGATGAAGAATATGATGAATTATACCAGAAATTTAAAAAACAGCAAGAAAGGTGTGAAAACCAAGAAAATGAGTTAAATGAAGAAGATGAAAAAATAAAAAATGATGAAGAATATAAAGAGTATCAGCAGGCAGAAGAAGAGTACAAAGAATACAGCGAAGAATATAGTGAAATAAAAGATATGGATATTAATGAATTAACAGATGAAGAATTGGCAGAATTAAAAAAACTGTATAAAAAAGCTGCAAAACTTTGCCATCCAGATATAGTTATTGACAAGCTAAAACAGAAGGCTTTGCAGTTTATCCAGGAACTAAATAAAGCTTATGAAAAAAGAGAACTGGAAAAAATAAAAAATATACTTTCATCTTTAGAAAGTGGAAATGCATTCCATGTGCCAAGTGATACTATAAATGATAAAGCTAAATTGAAAGAAAAAATTACTCAGGCTAGGGCTAAAATTGAAGAGATACTCAAGGAAATAGATGAAATTGAAAATACAGACACTTTTAAAACAATAAATGAAATTAATGATGTTGACTCATACCTTGAGAACCTTAAAACTCAGCTTTTAAAAGAAAAAGAAAACCTTATCAAAGAAGTAAATTCATATAACAAAAAAACAGAAGAGTCTGAGGAAGATGATGATTTCTGGGCATCTGAATTTTAATATGTTTGAAAACTTTAGATGTTTTTCTAAGAAGTTTTTTATTCTGTATAAGGAAAAATATTGAGTAATAAGATTCCACTTTTTTTCAAAATATGGGTTGTGGTATTAATTTTAAATCAGGTTTTATTATTTGGATCCTGTTTTGCCCCCTATTGCATTATTGCTGCATTGCCGCATACTGGCATAATATCTTATTTATTGTTTCTTTTCTACTTGAAAGCTGAAAAAGATGATGCAAAAAAATCTCAGGAAAGAATTAGAAAATACAAAGAATCCACCACATATGACCCATTAAAGATGCAAGGTGATCAGTATGAGATGTTTATTGGGAAAAAGTTTCAAGAAAAAGGAGACTTGGTTATTTATAATGGTTTTATAAGAGGATATGACGATAAAGGTGTTGATCTTGTTGTTATATCAGAAAGAAATAAATCCATAATTCTGGTGCAATGTAAAAACTGGCACAAATACAGAATGAATACGACTGATGTATTAGAAATATACAGAAAACTAAATTCATATGATATGGATTTTTACAGACTTAACGTTGACAATATTAACGAGTATCTTGAAAGAAAATTATTGCCAGAAGAATTACAAAAAAAATTCTCAGAATCTAAATCTTATGATGTAAAAAAAGCCCTTTATATTGCATCAGAAAAAGTTATTGATTTAAAAATAGGTGAAAATCTGAAAATGATTAAACCAAATATTTTTGCTTATAAAGATATGAAAATAGTATTTGTAAAGAGTGATTTAATAACTTCTACCTATCTATAGCCGGAATATTCAGTTTAGAATTTTATGAATATTTGTAATATACCAATGCCAATATTTTTGTTTATTGGATGTATACTATGCGTATATTTTAGCACTTTTTTTCATCTAAAGAATATTTTTTGCAAAATTTCTTAACTTTTCTTCGATATAATCCCTAAATTTTTTAAGAAAAAATAAAAGGAAGTCCAATATCAGCCTTAGTTAGTGTCAAAAACGGTGCTAAACTCCCCAAAATAAACGGTTGAAAATTCCCCACTAAAATGAAAACCTCTTCCTCAAAAATGTAAGGGAGAGGAAATGGTAAAAAACGGAGAGTATTTTATGATCAAAGAAATGAAAGAGAAAGGAATGACAATTACGGCTATCTCTGAACATCTAAACAGAGACCGGAAAACAGTCCGCAAATGGCTAAAAAAAGGGGTTCCGGAAGGTTACAATCGAGAAGTATATTTGTTGCATACTAAAAAT
>DDHP01000060.1:0-206 GCA_002338145.1 Deferribacteraceae bacterium UBA1873
TTATCCCTGAAAGCCCTATTATTATTCCAAACAACACATTTAATTTATTATAAAGTATTATTTTTGTGGTTGTCAAAGTTATTTGGCTTTAAATAACAAAATTTTTATATATTTTTCAAGTTTTGCTTTTATGTTTTGCATATATTATCTTCCGGATTTTATTTGTTGTATCCTGGATTTCCGGGTTACTCATAACGATGCCGGAG
>DDHP01000060.1:573-5157 GCA_002338145.1 Deferribacteraceae bacterium UBA1873
TCCTGCATAGCCTTCTTAATATAAGATAAAAATATTAATGCTATAAACTCCACAAATAATTTGCCATCAAGAGATTTCTCAGATGATACTAAAAACCTGCGTAAATTCAAACGCTCCTTCAGATTACCGAATGCTTTCTCCACTAAAGCCTTGTTCCTGTATATCTCAAGTGCTCTAACAGGGTCCTTTACTTCATTGCTTATTAATGCAAAATAACCGTAGTTCTTTTTAGCCTCATCAATTGCTTAAGGTTATTGTCAACGCTCTCTGTATACTATACAAACAGAAGCTCAGGGCGGGGGGTGGATTGGATTCCAGATATGGCTCAGGCAGTCTATAGCATTGTTAATTTCAACTACCCGAGCCATTAGCATTAGTAGAATTATAGTCTGGCCTGCGCATACGGGCCTTTAAATTTAAGCCAGAAAGCAATCAGTGCCAAAATTGTAATCGCAATACCCAGAGGCGTTGCAATACTCAACGGCAGGTTAAAGCCAATTGTGGCCTGGGCAATATAGGTGAATGTCACAGCTGTCATAAAGGCTGCTGGCAGAGTGCAAATCCAGTGAAACTTCCCTTCTTTAGCTAAATATGCAGCCCCGGCCCACAACATAATCATTGCAGTGGTCTGATTAGCCCAGCCAAAATAGCGCCAAATCACACCGAATTCAGCAAGCGTAATAAGATAGCCGACAATGAACATTGGAATCGCAATCCATAGACGATTCATCAGTGCTTTCTGACTTAGTTTTAAAAAGTCAGCCACAATTAATCGAGCACTACGAAATGCGGTGTCTCCTGATGTAATTGGCAAAATCACCACTCCAAGAATGGCCAGAATGCCGCCAAAACCACCTAACAGAGCAACTGATACATCGTGAACCACAGCAGCTGGTCCGCCCTCGGCAATGGTGGCATTTAATGCAGTGGTGTCCTGATAGAACGATAACCCCAACGTACACCAGATCAGTGCAATAATTCCTTCACCAATCATGGCACCATAAAAGATGAAGCGCCCAGAGCGCTCATTTCGAATGCAGCGTGCCATCAGCGGGGACTGAGTAGAGTGAAATCCTGATACTGCCCCGCAGGCAATAGTAATGAATAATAGTGGCCATAGTGGCAAGTCCTTGGGATGTAAGTTACTAAATAGATTTAGACCTTGATTGTAGAAATTATAATCGCTGACAATCAATCCAACCATTAAACCAATTGACATGAAGATCAGCAAAGCACCAAAAAAGGGATAAAAACGGCCAATAATTTTATCGATTGGCACGATAGTTGCAAATATATAATAGAGAAATATGGCACCTACCCACCAACCGACTTGCACATTCATCATATTTGCCAGCAATTCAGATGGGCCTAAAACAAAAACCACGCCAACAAGCATCAGTAAAACAACGGCAAACAGATTCATAAAATGTTTGGCAAACTGGCCTAGTTCGTTACCGACAACAATTGGAAGCGATGCACCTTTGGAACGCATTGAGAGCATCCCTGAAAAATAATCATGAACTGCCCCGCCAAAAATACTGCCCGCCACAATCCACAACAAAGCTGATGGCCCGTACAAGGCTCCTAAAATAGGACCAAAAACAGGCCCCAAGCCGGCAATATTAAGTAGTTGCACCAGAAAAATTTTTTTATCCGACATGGCGACATAATCAACTCCATCAGCCATCTCGATTGCTGGTGTTTTGCGATTCGGATTTGGACCAAAAACAGTGTCAACAATTTTGCCATAGATAAAGTATCCAGCCAGTAACAGCACAACAGAAAAAAAGAACCAGAACATCTTCTCCTCCTTTATACTTTTTTATTTTTTATGCTAAACCCCTCCAGTAATTTCAAAATAAAATATTGTTTTTTAAGGTGTAAATTGTTTTTTTTAGCATCATTATATTCAGTATTTGTATATCCTGAACTTAAAGTAAATTCTTTCTATAAAGATATGGAGCCAGGCAAATGATGTTTGCAGCCAGTAATGGTGCAAAAGAAAAAGCGAACCAAAGCATCTTCTTTCCCTTTATACCCTTTATTTAGTTATACTAAACCCTTTCAGTAATGTCAAAATAAAATATTGTTTTTTAAGGTGTAAATTGTTTTCTTTAGCATCATTATTTCAGTATTTGTATATCCTGAACTTAAAGTAAATTCTTTCTATAAAGATATGGAGTCAGATAAATAACGCATTTTTTATCATCTGAATTTGTGTTAGACGGGTTTGACCTTTTTTTACTAACTTCAGGTTCAAAACTACTCTTGCGATCTCGATGAGTGGAAAGTAATATGTTGCCAGAATCGCTCTTCACTGTCTTACTGCTAAATCCATTACGGCTGTTACCTTAAATTGCGACCATCCAAAGAGTGTTTATCATACCCAAGGTGATCATCCTATTCCGCTCCCAAAGCGCTTTCAATTGTTGTTTTTAAAAATATACGGGTTATGTCTGCTAAATCTGATTCACTCTTTATTTCTTTAGATAGCTCTTTCGCCATCTCTTTAATTTTTTGCTCGTCCATGTGTAAGTGCCATATTATGCATTTAGCCTTTCCCCATATTCTATCAGAAACCGATTCATAGCGGATTTCCAATCCCTGAGCGGCATTGTCCACTTTTTGGATGCCTGCACAATTGCTAACTATACTACCTTAAAAGCTGAACTGTCACTATAAAATATTTTGAGATTTTTTATAGCTTTACGAATGACACTGTTAAGTGATTCTATCGCATTGGTAGTATATATGATTTTCCGTATCTCGTCAGGATAGTCAAATAAAACAATCACATTCTCCCAACGGCTTTTCTAGCTTCTGTAATCGGCCTTTTTTGTTATAGCCAACATTAACATTTCAGGAATTAATAAATCAGTTTATCAGATCTTTGCTCCTGTCGTATCATATTACTCCTTGCTGCCCTTCACCTTTTTTTCATCAGAATCTGCCTGTGAACAACAACAGCAATTTTCAGTACTATCTTTTGATGCAGAGGATTTCTCATCATTTGAATCGATTTCTTCTAATTCCACTGAGCAACAAGGGGCCTTCTGCCCAAAAATTTTTTTGAAAAAACTTTTCTTTTTTTCGTCTTTCATAGCTATCTTCTCCTTATAAGTTATATTATTGTATTAAATATAAATCCGCCCACAACTGCTGTTGTCCATATGACAACGACGATTGCTCCAACTAAGCGCTTTCTAAAAATGCTTGCCAGCATGGCCATTTCTGGTATTGCCATGCCTGCACCTCCTATAATTAACGCAATAACAGCCCCTATGCTCATCCCTTTTTGCAGTAAGGCAAGTCCAATCGGAATGGCAGTTTCTGCCCTGATGTAAAGCGGCACTCCAATAAGAGCTGCTATAGGGATAGCAAACAGGTTATCTGGCCCTGCTATCTTTGTCACGAAGTCTTGAGGAACGTACCCATAAATTCCAGCTCCGATTGCAACACCAATAAGAAGGTAAACGAGAACCCCTCTAAAATCATTCCAGGCTGAAATAAATGACAATTTTAGTTTTCCTAAAAATGCTATGGGAATGCTAATTGAGTTTTGAGAGGTGTCACAACAGCTCGACTTTACTCTGACTCTTTTCACATAGCGAGCACCACCCATTTTTTCAAGAACAACACCAAATAGTATCGACCCCACAAAAGTTACTCCGAAATAAATCAAACACGCCTTTATCCCCATCAGCGCCAAGATCATACTGATGATTATCGGGTTGAGCAGAGGTGAAGCGATTACAAATGACATGACAGGCCCAAATGGAGCTCCCGCATTTAACATGCCAAGTGTCATCGGTATGGTTGAACATGCGCAAAAAGGGGTAAGCGATCCGACTACAGCACCTAAGAAATTCCCCCAAATTCCCCGACGTGAAAGCCACAGTCTAAGTTTTTCCTGAGGAATATATATCAAAATCAGTGCAACAAGCGTACTAATGCCTAAAAATAATACCGTCAATTCTGTAGTGATAATCAAAAAATATTGAAAAGTGCTGATTAGGCTATTCAATTCAAATTCTCCTTGCTCTATTTGATGTAAAAAACTCAGCTTCTGATGGCATTTGCCATCGCTGTAATTAATTTAACTATATCGGCTGCTGTGTATTCTGGCATTTTTTCGACAATAGCATAAAATTGCTCTAAATAACGTGAATTAGCAGACATCAGAACATGTTCGCCGGACTTTGTTATTTTAACACAGCAAACTCGCGCATCTTCACTAGATTTAATCTTCTGTACATAACTTTTCTTTTCAAGACGATTAACTATTCTAGTTGCACCGCTTTTTGTAAAACCAAGTGAATAACCAACATCTTGTACGGCGCAATTAGATGTACTGCAAATTTTGTCAAGTGCAATAAATTCAGGCAGGGTAAGATTTTCACAGCATTCACCATTTAGACCTTTTGGTCCAAAATACCAAGCAATCTCGATCAAAGACCTGCTTATATCTGAATTTGCGCTTTGTATCATGTGATCTCCAGTTAATGAGACCTTTGCATAATTCCATAATTGTCACCCTGAACTTGTTTCAGGGTCTCATAACTTACTGATATAATTAGATGCTGA
>DDHP01000085.1:0-6968 GCA_002338145.1 Deferribacteraceae bacterium UBA1873
ACGATTTTTTCTTTTTCAAATTCTTGATTATAAGTATTTGCACATCGTTGTAAAGCATACCATTCATATCTCTTCCCGGTTTCGGCTTGATTTCTTTTTTCCAGTTTTTCTTTGTATTTCAAAAGATGTTTATAGATGGATGGGTATCTTTTTTGAAATTCTTTTTCAGCTTCCTTGGAAGCTCCGGATAGATTTTTGTCATGCAAAGGGAAGTGCCACGGGATAAAAATCAGCCAACGGTCGGCGAAGTCGGCATGGTAGCGTTTTATATCTCTGCCCCTGAGAAGAGGTTTTATAATTTCCTCAGATTTAGGATCTTCGGCAATAAGGCGGTCTTTTGTCCGACCATCTATTATAAATGCTTCATTACAGCCGGTTTTAATCCCGTAATTTATTTTTACATCCCAGTCTTTCAAAGGTTTACCTATATTTTCGATTTTCTCCTTTAGTTTCGATTCAACCGGATTTGATATAATCCAGGGGGCACCTGTTTTAAAAAGGTCAGTTAGAAATCCTTTTTTGTTGACATATTCTCTAAAGTTTTCATTCCGGTAATCCCCGCCAAATGTTACAGCATAGCATTTATGATTATTTTCCCCTTTCTGGAAAGTTAATATATTTGTGTCCACTGTGGCTGATTTGAAAACTTTCACCCCGGCCAGGTCTATCAAAAGCTTCGGATTGGCTTTGTTTGAGAGAAATCTTCTTAATTTTTCACCGTATGCAGCTCTCATCCATTTATTAGATGTAATAAATGTTAAGTGCCCGCCGTCTTTTAAAAGCTGCCAACCTTTTTCGTAGAATATCGCATAAATATCCCCCGTCCGGGCAAAAGTTTCATACCCCAGCCTGGAAAGTGCATTTGCAAGTTTGCCAGCATTTTTTTGCAACTGAATATACGGCGGATTACCGATTATTATATCAAAACCGCCATCCTCAAACACTTCTGAAAATATTATATGCCATTCAAAGTGTGAATCCGAATTAAATTCCAAAGCCTCATTTTCTTTCCTGAGTCTATCCAGTTTAATTTTGTATTTTTTTATATCCTGAGTTTCAAAATCAGCATCGTCTCCATGAAACAATTTGAGATTATCTTTTAATGAAGATAATTGTTCCTCAATTTCATCAATCTTAACATTATTCTCAAACAGTACAATTCGTTTCATTAAATCAAATATCTCTGACTTCAGCTTGTCTTTTCGCTTAGCATCATTTTCTACAAAATATTCCTCTTTCTTCTCTTCCAGCTCATCAATCAGTTTCTTCTTTTTTTCATGATGTGTATTTTTATTAAGCTGTGGCAAATATTCCACGAGGCTGTTACCTGCCATTAGTTTGAAATCAAGATTCGGCAAAGGTTCAATACCCATATTTGGTCTGGATGAGTCTATATTTTCTTCAATAAGCAGTGAGAGGAAAAAACGCAGCTTCGATATCTGAATTGCGATATCCTGAATATCAACTCCATAGATAGAGTTCTGAATGAGAAACAATTTTTTAATATAATCATAGTTTTTTTCTTTAACCCTTTTCTGGATATCATCCATTAACTTTGCTTTGACATTTTCCGGCAGATTTTTGTTTTCAATATGTTCCAGATGAATTTGACTCCACATTTCATCGTTAGGATCGAGTTTGTTTATCAAAAATACAAGCTTATTGAGAATCCCCATGGGAAATGCACCGGAACCCACCGCCGGATCAGCTATCTTAATCTCTGCAAGCGACTGGATAATTTTTGATTTAATATTTTCATCCGTACACTCAAAAGTATCCTTACTCTGGTCAAAAAGCTCTTTCAAAAGATCTTCTAATTCAGGAACATCACCTAAACGGGTCTTCAGATACTCTTTGATTGAGTTTTCAACCATATAATCAACTATCTGCCTTGGGGTATAGTAGCTACCTGTGGTTTTACGTACCGTTTCGCTTGTTTCGGGATTTGTCCTGGCAAGAAGGTTTTCAAAAACCCTGCCAAGCAGTTCCGGATCAAGTGCAATCTCATAATCATCTGTTTCATTCTCATCAATTGTGAAATTATATTGCGAAAGAATATTTAAAATGCCCCTCTGGGAATAAGTTTCATCATAAAAAAACAGCCAGTTTGGCACTTTTAAGCCAACATCTTTGTCAGAAAAACCGTCAAGCCTTATTTCTACATTCTGACCATTCTCATCTTTCCCTTTTCTATCAAGACACTCAAAAAGACCGCCATTGAGAAAAGGGATATCTTTGAAAAGTGACTCAATGTCATCCTTGTTGTTAAAACAGTTCTCATACCTGTAAACGGAATGATCCATATAGCTGGCATTTTTATGTCCGGAAATTTTGTACCTGAATTTTCGTTTTTGAATCGGGGTATTTAATGTGGCAAAAAACAGGTTCTGCAAAATAGCATTGTAATAAGAAGAATCCTCATCTGACAAAGTATTCAGAATATTGGCTATGTAATCCTTATCAAATAGATTTGGCTTTATTATTTTCTTTTCCTTCATGAACCAGATGAATATCAACCTTGTGATAAGTCTGATAACAAATTTCTCTTTTCCGTTTTTCTCAGCCAGAATATCTTTAGTAAATTTGATTTTTTTCAATGCTCTAAAATACCAACCTGCTATTTCATCGTAAAATTGCTTTGTGACCTTTTCTACGCTGAATGCTTCCTTGATGCTTTCCAGCGAAGAAAAATCGGCTGATTGTATCTGGATTATAAAGGTTTTGTTGGTAAGTTCTGGGCTGACGTAGTAAGTATAACGCTTATAATTACTGAATTCCGCTTTTGTGCCGGAATATTCCTGAAAGATTAAACTCATGCGAAAATTACCGGATTCGTCGTAAAAAACAAATATTCCGGCATCTTCCATACAGTCTTTTAATATTTTCTTGGCTTTATCAAACTGACGCTTTTTACTGCTTTTTTCGGTAAGACCGAAAATGGATTTCAGTGAAAAGAGAGATAGGGCTTCTACTTCGGAAAACTTAATCCTGCCAAGGTTGCAGATTTCAGTAAAATTCTCATCATCCCATTCTGAAAAGTCTTCATCAGACGGTGTAAACTTACTGTTTAGTTTTCTAAAAAAAAGAACAAGTTTATCAATGTCAAACGCCGCGCATAAATCTTCTATAACTTTTTTATCCATATTAGATCCAAAAGGGTAAGTTTTATTTTAGTTTTGTTTTTCTTCTAACTTTTTATATTCCTCGGGTATTTCCTGAGTGATCGTTCCATCACTCAGCTGAAAATACAGCCTCTTATTTTTGCTGTAGACATTAGGTATACCTTTACTTAGATTTTCCATCTGGGCTTCTTTAACAGCCCTTGCAGCAATCTTTAATATCTTCTTTTCAGTATCATTCATTCAGCAAATCCTCCAAAAAACTGTTTAAAAGTATTTCGTCATACACATAGTTTTTATCTGCAACTAATTCATATTTGTCATCACCATTATAACACAGCAGCCATTCATCAGAAAGATTTTTATACTCGTACCAAAAAAGCTTTTTACTTCTGTAATACCGCCTCATAATATCTTGTTCAGGAACATCATGACCACCACCCATCACTCTGTTTCTAACCCGATATATATGTTCATCCAGAGTTTCCAGAAACAGATAAATTAAAACAAGATGATAGCCCTTATTCCTGGCTTTTTGCATTATTTTTCTAAAATATTTTCCAGACAAAGTTGTTTCGATGATAAATGATTCGTCTTTGTTTAAAAACTCATCTATCTTATGAAAAAAAACTTTGCCAGCTTTGATATTATTGTTACCTTCTATTTCTTCCGCTATCTTATCAGCATTTAAAAAGGCAATATTTTCAAATCTGGAATACATCTTTGCAAAAGTTGTTTTTCCGCTGCCGTTAGCTCCGGCAACAACAAACAATGTTTTCATTTTCAGTCCTTATTATCCATTTTCCTGTTTTCCACAGCCAAAATCAGCTCTTTCTGGGTGTCTTTCAATCTTAATTTTTCCTTATCCAGATAATGCTCACCCAGTTCTTTTTTGAATTTTTCTATCTCTCTTATTGTTTTCTTTTGGTTGTTCTCTCCATTTAACTTAAGGTTTGCGATTCTGCGGAGGGTGTAATCCGGCAAAGTCCCGAAATCTGACAAATCTTCCAAAAGCATATCTATAAACGGTAAATGTTTTTCTAATCCTTTAAATGGTTTCTTGGTCATAGACTTCAGGTTATTATATGCTTTCTTCTCATTACTTTGATCTGTTAACGGGGCTTTCTTTTCCTTTATGTTTTTAATCTTTTCATAGTAGTCCCAGAAATATTCGCTGAATGGTTGCCTTTCTTCTTTCTCGTCACATTTTATCTTTTCGATCGCATCCTCGAATGGTAAAAGGACAGGATCTTTATCATTTTCATAATCAGCATAGTGGATAAAAATCTTGTGTTTTTTAAAAAATACCAGCTGTTCATCACTGACATATTTTTTAGCAACTTTTAGTCTTTTTGGATATTCTGATACATTCTCTGCCAGCTCCGAATGTTTTTCCCTGATTTCCTCAAATTCATTCAGTATTTTAGTATAAAAACTTTCACCCTCTATATCTTCCGGGTTGGTCTGAATCCTTTCATAAAGTTTAGAAGGTGTGGGTTCTTCATCAATATCAAATATTTTGGAGTCCTCTCCCAGTGCGTTGTGTATCAGATACATTTTATTGCTGGCAATTTCCCTGGATTTGACCAGTTGAGAACCTTTCTCTGTGGGAAAGAAATTTACAACATATAATTCATCAAATACTTTCTTATTTATCCTGTTAATGCGACCCACCCTCTGAATCACACGGACGGGGTTCCACGGTATATCATAGTTGATAATCATCCCCGCTCTGTTTAGGTTAAAACCTTCCGATATTTTATCAGTGGATAATAAAATATCATAATCGTCCTTTTGTTCACTAACCGTTTGAGAAGCATCAAAATTTTCGTAAATTTCTCTTAATTTTTTAGTACCAAGAAGTCCGTGAACTGTCAGGACTCTGCCTTTGAAATGTTTTTTAAGTACCGGTTCAATATATTTTACTGTATCGGTATACTCGGAGAAGATAATAATTTTACGTTTGTGGTTTTCTTCTGATTCAAACTGATGTTCAATATTATTTATAAGACTTTTCAGTTTGGGATCATTTGAAACGAGATCAAGCTTATCCAGGTTGGAAAGGATTTCCTTAAACATTTCATAATCGGATTTAATATCCTCCAGAAATTTTTCTTTATTTTTAAATTTCTTTATGTCGTAAACTCTGTGGTTTTTCGGGTATTCTTTCTCCTTCATTTTGCGGGCATACTGGTTCAGTGCATCCTCAATTTGTTCCACATCAAGCTCGTAAATTTTTTCCAATAACACTCTGTCCAGAATATAATTTCCGGTTTTGTCTATAAATTCCATTACCACTTCAAGGATATTTATGAAGTTTTTGATACTCTGTTTGAAAGCTCCGAAGGAACTTTCAAAGCGTTTAACCAGCAACCTTCTCATGAAATCATAGAGGTTTTTCTGCTGATAATACTGGAAAGCTTCTTTGCCTTTCTCAATATTTTTTTCGCTGACTTCATATTCGTAAGGACGGTATATAGCCCCTTTAAACAGGCCTCCGTTATCCGGATCACCGAAATAATCTTTAATTACCAGATCATAAAAAGAGGATTGTTCGGCTGATAATTCAAAAAACCATTCTTTGGGATCGCTGACTTTAGATAATTCGTTAATTTCCGACTTATATTCAGAGTTATGCAATAAATCCAGTCTGTTTCTCCTGATTGTTACCGGCTCTATAATATCTCTGATCTGTCTGGCAATATAGTGTGAACGCTCTTTTACCTTTTCAATATCAATGGGAAGATAGCCGAAAAGTTTCTGGAATAAGGCTTCTGTTTTTTTTCTTTTATCCTCGTCAGATGAATTCCTGTATTTGTAGATAAACGATAAGTCTTCAAATACCGATTTGAATGTTCTGAATCTATCTAATAGATTGTTATCCAATGTAATAGAGGATTTTTTGGGAGAAATAAAAAGTTTCAGCAATGATAAAATATCTGAAGGGCGGTTGTTAAAAGGTGTAGCAGTCAATAAAACAACGATCTTTCCCCGGCATATATTTTTCAAATATTCATAAGATTTGGTATCCTGGTTTCTAAAACGGTGTGCTTCATCAATAATTACAACTTCAATATCTTCTCTTTTACTGACAAAATCATATACATTTTCCAAGTCCCCTATCGACCTTGCCTCCCAGCTGTACAGCTCAAAATCTTCGAGATACCCTTTCCAGCCGCTGTTATTTTGTTTGTCACCAACCAATCCCGGAGGAGAAACAACTATTCCTCTTTTATTTAGCTGCTTTGCCACCATGCAGGCGACAATTGTTTTTCCAAGACCTACAACATCAGCTATAATAACGCCGTTGTGGCTATTTATAATATCAAGTGCCTGATTAACAGCATCCAGCTGATATTTATATGCATTGTAGCCTTTTATATTCAAAAATTCTTTGATGTTCAACGGTTTGTCACTTGGTTTCATTGAATCAAAGTATGCTTTTAAGAGGAGTACGTAAGCCTCAAATGGCGTAATTTCTTTTAGTGGGGTTTCTTTTTTTATGATTTTTATCAGTTTATCTTTTTTAGCATCATCTTCAGTAATAGGTGCAGCTTCTTCCCACAATGAATTAAAATATTCGATTGCCTGATCAGTACCATAGTCACTGATTTCAACATTAAACTCATCCTGCGACAATACACCACTTCTGGTCAGGTTACTGCTGCCTGTTATAAATAAGGCCTCACGTGGGATTTTCTCTCTGAGTTTAAAAATGTAAAGTTTTGCGTGGTTTGGTCGGAATGTTTTTCTGATTTCAAGTTGGCCGTTTTCAAGAAGAGACAAGAAGTAATTGAACTTATTTTGGGTTTCTTCTTTGTCGAAATCATCGGTATCTGTATACATTTT
>DDHP01000085.1:6984-7115 GCA_002338145.1 Deferribacteraceae bacterium UBA1873
TCAGTGCCTCCTGTTTCAATCACATCATAATTTATTCTGTCCAGCTGTAGCCCGACCAGTATTTTTATAGTAAGTTCTTTGTTTTTAGTAATCGGAGTGAAGATTTCATCAACACCGGAAAAATAGAAGAA
>DDHP01000085.1:7246-7642 GCA_002338145.1 Deferribacteraceae bacterium UBA1873
CTGTTTCAATCACTTCATAATTCATCCTGTCCAGCTGCAGTCCAACCAGTATTTTTATAGTAAGGTCTTTGTTTTTAGTAATCGGTGTGAAGATTTCGTCAACACCGGAAAAATAGAAGAAACCAGTGAGAAAGTTTAACTCTTTACTGTATACTATCAGTTCATGAAGGCGTTTTCGCAGGCTTTTATCATTTGTATTCGTAATAAAGTTTTGCAAGAAACCCTCTTTTATAAATGATTAAAACAACATTCGAATTATAACTAAACATTTATCAAAATGCAAAATATTAAAGTCAAACCCCCAATTGTCTTTATTCATAATATTTTTACACAAATTTTTTTTATTCTATTGGAAACAATTGCTGTATCCTCACACTTACGAAGTGTGAGGATGTG
>DDHP01000037.1 GCA_002338145.1 Deferribacteraceae bacterium UBA1873
TAAACGAACTTCGTTATCTTGTTTGTAATTAGAAAATTTGTATCGTCAATTTTTCGCAATTAAAAATCACCAGTTGTGAAATGAAAATAAAAAATAGCCTTCATTTTTAGGTTGTAAAATCTAAAAAAAACGAAGGCTATGAATAAAAATAAAAAAGTTTTTATGTGGTACAAAGTTAAAGAATTATGGGGACAAGGACTCAATAAGAGTCAAATAAAAGAAGAATTGGGCATTGATAGAAGCACTATACGCCGATATCTTTCAATGACAGAAAACCAGTTTCTTGAATGGATACAAGCCCCTCGCCATTTACCAAAGAAGCTCAATGAATATTATTCTTTTGTTAAAGGATTATTAACAAGAGCACCATACTTATCTGCAGCACAGGTGGAAGACAGACTAAAGGAAGCTTTTCCAGGCCTTCCTGATGTAAGCAGCAAAACGGTATATAATTTTGTTCAATCGATAAGAAAAGAGCATAAAATCCCTAAATATAAGGAGAAACTTCCACGTCAGTATGAGAAGCTTCCGGAGACAGATTATGGAGAAGAATCCCAGGTCGATTTTGGCTCATATCGAATGCAAAGTACCGGCAGTGGGAGAATAAAGGTGTATTTCTTTGCCATGGTGCTTTCACGTTCACGTCAGAAATTTGTTTATTTTCAGCGCATGCCGTTTACTTCGGAAACTGCAAATTATGCCCATGAGCTTGCATTTAAATATTTTGAAGGGATACCAAGGCGGATTTTATATGACCAGGACCGTGTTTTTGTAACAGATGAGAATCTTGGAGATATTCTTTTAACCCAAGAATTTATGCAATTTTCTTCTTCTCTTCCTTTTGATGCCGTTTTCTGTAAAAAAGCCGATCCGGAGAGTAAGGGAAAGGTTGAAAATGTTGTAAAATATGTAAAACATAACTTTCTAAAAGGAAGAGTATTTTATGATATTGAGACATTGCAAAGAGATGCCTTGGCATGGCTTCAACGAACCGCAAATGCGAAGCTTCATGGCACAACAAAACGGATACCTGCAAGAGAATGGGAAATTGAGAAACAGCACCTATTGCCTTATTCCGGGCTGCCAAAGAAGCCATTTCTACAATTGCCTGCCCATCCTGTCAGGAAAGATAATACCGTACTGTATCGCAGTAATTTTTATAGTGTCCCTTTGAATACCTACCAAGGAGCAAACACAAAAATACTGCTTGATGAGATAGGCGGTAAGCTATATTTCTATACTCCGGATAATCAATTACTGACAACGCATGATTTGTCGTTAGATACGGGCAGGATTATAAAAAACAATGACCATAAGAGAGAAAAGTCAAAAACATTGCTAAAAACATATGAACTGGTATTACATGAACTAGGCAACACTTCACAGGCAGAACAATATCTGGCAGATCTGGAAAAAGATAAACCCCGGCATTTTCATGACAACCTGAGGGTTATACAAAAGAATATAGAAAAACAGCCACAGGAGTTAATTGAAGCGGCATTATCATTCTGTATTGATAACAGAATACTGAATGGGAACCAGTTTAGAGAAATATTAACTTATTACAAAAATCAACAACAGGAGTATGTAAAACCAAATATTGACATTGAACCGGGTAATATTGGCAATGTATCCACACAGGGTATGACGCCCAAAACAAGCAACATAAATGATTATAAATCAATAATGTAATAAAAATAAGCAAATGAAACCATTAGAGCAAATTAAAAGTTATGCCGATATTTTACGGCTTACAAAAATGAAGAATGAACCGGAAGTGATACTCCATGGGGCACAGATTGACAAGCCATCATACCAGGAGTTTACTTTAAACCTTTTACAAAGAGAAGTGCTACATCGTAGAAAAACCGATCTGGATAGAAGGTTAAAACTTGCCCGGTTGCCCAAAGATCATAATCTTGACAAATATGACTTTAATATGGCAAACGGCATGAACGTACCACAGTTAAAACAACTTAGGGAGTTATTATGGCTCGAACAAAATTACAACCTGATACTTATGGGGCCCTCTGGAACCGGAAAAACATATATAGCAGCCGGGTTGGTGTGTGATGCTGTAAAAGCTGGGCATAAAGCTTACTTTATAACAATGGAAGAGTTAATAACTGTACTTAAAATGAAAGAAATGACTTCGAGTGCATTAAGCACATATAACCGCCTTTTAAAAGCTCATTTGGTAGCTATTGATGACATTATGCTATTCCCGGTAAAGAAACATGAAGCAGTTGCTTTTTTTAACCTAATTAATCATTTACATGAGCAAACATCTGTTATTGTCACTACAAATAAATCGCCTCAGCAATGGGCAGAAATGCTTGATGATGAAGTACTGGCAACAGCACTGCTCGATAGGCTTTTATTTAAATGTGAAGTAGTGAAACTTGAGGGTAAAAGTTACAGAATGGAAAACAGAAAGACAATCTTTGGGGAGCAATCCTCCCTCTGATTGTTTCGTCCGCTAACGCTCCCTCAACAATCAGAGGGAGGATTAATATATTTTTTAATTTAAACTGGTGATCTACTTTTACGAAAATTTGATGGTTTTAAATTTGCAATTTTCATCTTGTTCAATGGATTGGTCAAGAGAAACAGGAAACAGGTTTATTTGCGAGCGGTTTGTACCTGTAATGTATTTCATGATTT
>DDHP01000074.1:0-20506 GCA_002338145.1 Deferribacteraceae bacterium UBA1873
CGGAGAGGGAGGGATTCGAACCCCCGGCCCGAGCAAGTCGGGCGCCGCATTTCGAGTGCGGTGCATTCGGCCGGACTCTGCCACCTCTCCTGGGATTTTTCAAAGGTATACAGGTTACTTTTTTATGTCAAGTTTGTATTGGTTTATTTGTTGATTCTCGGTAATCAGTCACTTGTGTCTGTCATTACGCTACACAATCTGTACTGATTCATCAGATTTGATAAGCATTGGTGGAAATATCTTTTGAAATTATTTTTCAAAAAGAAAACACCATTAATGAAAAACCAGCTCCAAGTAAACTTCCCGCCCATACATCAGTGGGATAATGTACTCCAAGACGTAAACGTCCCAGACTTACAATAACAGCAGCAAAAATAAAAAACAGTGCCAACGGGTGCTGCAGTGTAAAAATGTTGACAAAACCAATGGTAACAAACCATATTCTGGAGGCATCACCGCTTGGAAAACTACCGTCTTTTGGTTTGTTTTTCTGCCTTAAAATTGTGTAATCCATATCAATAAACGGCCTGTTTCTTTTTAGTTTCAGTTTTATTAATCTTTCAGTGGCTGACATAAGTAAAGCTGTGAATATTACAGAACCCCATGTTTCAGGAACAGAGAAAGCCAAAAAACAGACTGCAGCAATAAAACACCCTTTTCTGCCAAAAGGAAAAGCAAGTTTGAATAAAATATCAAAATTATTTAATTTTTCTGATAAATTTACAGCTTCAAAAATTTTTTTGTCAATATTCGATATTTTTTCAAAATTGTATGAAAATCCGCCCATCACACCAATTAATAAAATAGAAACTCCGGTAATCATGATATTTTCTCTTGTTTTTGCAAAATATTTTTCGATAACCTGTGAAACATCAATCACTGTTTAGTATATTTATTTATAAAGTTTTTACTCACTGTTATTACTTGCTGAGCTAAATTTTAAATATCATAGCTTGCGTTAACATTTTTTTCTATGCTGCTTTCAGAGAATATGCCGAAATTAATGAAAAATTTAGCCCAAAGCTAATTATTTAATCCTCATTTTTATTCTTTGCAAAAGCCAATCTAAATCCGTTAATAAGCACCGGCAATCCCCTGACAATGCAGAATATTACGGCCAGCCATGAAACACCTGTAAAAAAGGCATGAATCTGATTAATTGCAATTATTCCAATATTTTGGAAACAATACAATTTAAGCACAAAAACCAGAGTCAGCCCGCAAAAAGCCGCTACTTTAGCTATTCCGTAGGCTGCTCTCATCCATCTTGAAGCCACAAAAAAATTTGCCCAGTACGAGCTGTGCTGGTTGAAGGGTGCTTTACCTTCCTGTATCCCAAGGCTTCTGAATGAGTCGGTGAGTACAGTTCTGGTCACCACTATGAGAGGTATGGCTATGGGTATCAAATCCATATCTGCAAAAATAAACCACAAAAGAAGCTCAAAGACTCTGTCTACCGCAATATCAAGTACACTGCCTATCAATGATGTCTCATTCATTTTTCTGGCAACTATACCATCAACCATATCAAGTGACATGGCAAAAAATAACAGCGGTATGGCAATAAAAGATAGAAGTATATTCCCTGAATATAAAAAAAAGATAAACAGAAAAAGCAGGGGAATCCTGCAAAGCGTTATCAAATTGGCCATAATTGTAACCTAAATATAAATAAATATATTTTGGAAAAACAATATGTCAAACTTTTTTATATTAAAAAAATTACTTTTTGATTTGAAAAATTCTTTATAATGTGTAAGTCTACGTAGTGTTAACACCATTTCATTTTTGCAATAAGAATATTTTTCAATGTAATTTGGATTTTTGTTTGTGGGACAATTTTTTTTATGTTAATTTTTACTAAATTTATTGAAAGATATTCTGTTGAAAAAAAATTGCAATTATGAATGAAATGCTTTACAAATTGTGTTATTCTGAATAGAGTAAAAATGTCTGTTATTTTTACTCTTGCCTTATGGCACTATAAATAAAGCTACAAAACAATTTTGGAGGTTTTTGTATGACAAAAACAGAACTGATAGCCACCATGGCTGCAAAAAGCGGACTTACTAAATCGGATGCTGAGAAAGCGTTAAATGCTTTTCAGGAGAGTGTTATTGATGCAGTGAAGAAAGGAGAGAAGGTTTCTCTTGTAGGTTTTGGAAACTTTGAGCAGACTCAGAGAAGTGCCAGGAAAGGCAGAAATCCTCAGACAGGTGAAGAGATAAATATACCTGCAAGTAAAGCTCCAAAATTTTCTCCCGGCAAAACTTTTAAAGAGGCTGTTAAGTAGTAATTTTACAAACCGGGAATTGTTCCCGGTTTTTTTATTTTGACTGCAAAGTGCAAATTAATTTGTTTTAATTATGACCCGGCTATTCTTTCAGGCATTTGCAATTCCCATAATTATAAATTCATAGAAATATAATTTTGTTTATTTTATACTTTCCTGAAACGATGATTGACGTCTTTTGTATAAAATCAGCCACATCATTTTCAAAAATAATGGCAGTGTATATAAATAGGGTGGGATATGGAACAAACATTTATTAAGCAAAATTTATTTTATAGCCTTTTAAAAACATTGTTCTTTATCATTATTCTTGCAGGTTGCAGTGCTCCTGTGTCAAGAATTCAGTATTCTGTTGATTTTGTACCTGTAAAAGATTTGGCAAATATTCCCCAGCAAGGATTGTATTTTATAAAGAATTCTTCCAAAAGAATTGTCCCGGAGGATGCTCAGCTTCAGATGGCGGAATTTTACAGACGTAAGGTGCTAAGTGTATGGGACGGTGAAGTAGAGTCTTATGATAAAGAATATGCTTTTTGGCCGGCGGAGGTAATAAAGGAAAACCATGGTTATGGGGAAAACTACAGAATTCATAGTGAAACTTGGGTGCGCTCACTGCTTGATAATGCGAATGCCGATGAATTCCCCAACCTTAACTGGTCAGGAGTTGTTGTAAATCGTGTCGATCTCAGGGCATTGCCCACACATCGTCCGAGGTTTAGTCGTCCCGATGGTTTCCCGTTCGACTCGCTGCAGAATTCCAGTTTGTGGCCAGGAACACCGGTTCAGGTTCTCCATGAAAGTCGGGATAAGAGGTGGCTTTTTGTTGCCGCTGCTCACGCGGGAGGCTGGCTTCCAAAGAGAGAAGTGCTTCCGGTTGATTCAGTTTTCAGGCAGGTGATTGAGGATTCACAGTGGGTTGTTGTTAAAAGGGATCGTATCCCTTTGGAGTCTGATAACTATACTGTGATAGGTCGTACAGGCATGACCCTTCCTTTACTGGATTTTGTAGGCGACACATTTGTTGTGGGTATACCGGTGAATAAAAATGGCAAAGCAGCCTGGCAACGGGTTGCTGTTAAGAAAAATGGAGGAATTACTTTATTTCCAACAGAAATGACTGAAAGAAATGCTGCAGAAGTTTTGAGTTTTATTGCGGGACAGCCTTATGGATGGGGAGGTTTGTTCGGACACAGGGACTGTTCCGCCACGATACGTGACTATTTTGCTGTATTCGGTATATGGCTACCCAGAAACTCTTCCAAGCAAATCATATGGGGTGAAACTACTGACTTGTCAGATTATACGAATGATAAAAAAATTACATTGGTGAAAAAAGCAGAGCCCTGGAAGACTTTGGTTGGGATGGATGGGCATATCATGCTTTATGTCGGAGACTATGAGGGGAAGCCGGTGGTTTTTCACAACTTGTGGGGATTGCCTGTGAAAAAACTTTTTTCCAGTGAAACCGGGCGATTGGTTATCGGTGAAGCGGTGTTTACCACATTGAAGCCTGGGGCGGAGAGAAGAGATGTCAGAAGGTCAGGGAGTTTACTGGTTGATCGGGTGCATTCCCTTGGTTTTCCTGTAACTCATTTTACAGAATAAGTTTTTGTATAGATTTAGGGGTGGATCCAAAAGTTTAACAGAGTTGGAATCGTGCAGGTAATACGGCTTAATATAATAACATTATAATTTTATTTTTATTTAGAAACAGTTTTTTGTGATTATATATTATTTTTATTTATTATTAGTACTTTTTGGGTGAATGTATATAGAATATGTTTATTGTTTGCGATATTGTTAATTATTTGTTGACATTTTAAACTTACGTTGTATATTTTCTTTATGTTAAATATGGCATCCTCCCAATAGCAATAGATTAACTCCCCCAAAAAGGAGACCTTTTCAGGTCTCCTTTTTAATTTCTGCAGAATTTTCTTCACTCTTTTATAAGAATCTGCTATTATTAATCAAAGTGGAGGCATTCATGTCGAAAAATTATGTTTTTGATACCAATGTGTTGCTTTATGATCCGATGGCTATTTACGGTTTTAACGGGGATATTGTTAATATCCCGATAACAGTGATTGAAGAAATTGACTCATTTAAAAAGAATATGGATCAGACCGGTTACAATGCCCGCCATATAAGCAGGCTTTTGGATGAGCTGCGTCTTAAAGGTGATTTAAACAAAGGTGTGGAAATAGAGAACGGCACTCTGGTAAGAGTCAATATCTGCGAAAGTAAAGCATCAAATAAAATTTCTACCAATTTAATAAAGGATAAAGCTGATAATCTTATTCTCTCTGTTGCTAAATGGCTTCAGGAAAATGAATCCAGTGAAGTTATTTTTGTAACCAAAGATGCTAATCTCCGGATTAAGTCTGATGTACTCGGGATAAAAGCGGAAGATTATGAGAAAGACAGGGTTGATACTGAGGCTTTCATGGAAGCTACCAGGGTGGTGGAAGCAGAAGATTCTGTTATAGATGAAATTTACAATGCCAAAAAATATGTTTTTGAAAGTGATTTTGCCCCAAATGAATATTTTTGCGTAAAAAGTCTTTCCGATTCAAAAAAATCTGCATTAATGCGATTTGATGACAAAACTGCTTCTGCTGTTCTTATTGACGATTATTCTAATGGCGTTTGGGGGATTTATGCGAGAAATATGGAGCAGAAATTTGCCTATGATGCACTGCTTAAAGATGATATTAAACTTGTCAGTCTCATAGGTATAGCAGGAACCGGGAAAACGCTGCTTGCCATTGCAGCCGGACTTTTAAAAGTTGTGGATAATAGAGCTTACAGAAAATTGCTTGTTTCCAGACCTATATTCCCTATGGGTAAAGATTTGGGATACTTGCCTGGGGAAATAAGGGAAAAAATGAACCCCTGGATGCAGCCTGTATATGACAATTTAAGCTTGATCCTTGATACGGGTAAATCTTCTGAGACGTATAAAGATCTGTTTGAGCAGAATATGGTGGAAATAGAGGCACTCACTTATATTCGTGGCAGAAGTATCCCCTATCAGTATTTTATTGTAGATGAAGCCCAGAATCTCACGCCTCATGAAATCAAAACTATATTGACAAGAGCCGGTGAAGGAACAAAAATAATCCTTACAGGTGATCCGAATCAGATTGATAATCCCTATATTGATTATCATACAAACGGACTTACTTATGTTATGGATCGATTTTACGGTGATCCGCTGGCGGCCTCTATTGTTTTACAAAAGGGCGAGCGTTCAGAATTGGCAACAAAAGCTGCACAAAAACTTTGATTCAGGAAAGTTTATGGAAAGTTATATTAACAGTATTTTTAACGAAATTACAGAAACGGTTAATAAATTTATAGGGGATTCCTCCCATCAACTTATAGAAATATCTACACATATTGCATCATGCTTTGAATCCGGCGGAAAACTGATGATTTTCGGTAACGGGGGGTCTGCTTCAGATGCTCAGCATATAGCAGCTGAGTTTGTTAATCGGTTTCAGATGGAGAGGCCTTCTCTGCCGGCTATAGCTCTCACAACAGATACTTCCGTTCTTACATCTATAGGAAATGACTACAATTTTAATGAGATTTTTGAAAAGCAATTAATGGCTTTGGCCAAACCTGGTGATATTGCCTGGGGGATATCCACCAGTGGCAATTCGGAAAATGTGTTGAAAGGATTACGGTTTTGTGCAAGAGAGGAGATTAAAACATTGGGATTTGCCGGGCGTGATGGTGGTAAAATGAATGGTTTGAGTGATCTGCTTTTGATTTCTCCTTCAGAAACCACTGCGCGAATACAGGAGATACATATCATGGCAGCTCATATAATATGTGGCTTGGTGGATGAACTGTTATTCGGCAGATTTAATCCTGATATAATGGAGTGAATATTGGGGTATATTTTTCAATCGTGGTCAGACTTGCTCGATAAAATAACAGAGTTTAGAAAAAATTCCAAAACTGTTGTTTTTACTAACGGGTGTTTTGATATTGTGCATCTTGGGCATTTGAGATATTTATCCAAAGCCAGAGATTTGGGAGACTGCCTTGTTGTGGGTATAAATTCAGATGATTCTGTTCGGCGTCTGAAAGGTGAAAAAAGACCGATTAATACACTTGCTGAAAGGATGGAGTTTTTGACTTTTATAAATTCCGTTGATTTTGTTGTACCTTTTGACAGTGATACCCCTTATGATTTAATAAAATACATTGTCCCCGACATACTTGTAAAGGGCGGTGACTGGTGTACAAAAGATATCGTGGGTGCTGATATTGTTTTGTCAGCAGGTGGCAAAGTGAAATCCCTTAACTATGAGGAAGGTTACGCTTCTACTTCCATTATAGAAAAAATTGTGAAGATTTACTGTTAAAATGAGCGGATATACTCATTTATGGGGAGCTTCGAAGCTTCACTTTCTGAAAAAGACATTTGATAAAAAAAATTCCCTTAAAATTTTGATTGTGGATGATTCATCAGATTTTGAAAAGGTCGTTAATGAAGCCCGGTTTTTTTTCCCTGAAATGAATCCGGTGGAATTTCCTCCATATTATCAGGAGCCTTTTGAAATGGTGAGGGTATTGCCGGAAATTTTCACAAAACGAATAGATGCACTTGTTGCTGTTATCAATGAAAGGACATCCATGGTTGTTACAACACCTTACGCTCTATTGAAAAAACTGCCGCCTGTGGATGTTTTGCTCTCATCTATAATTGATTTTTCTCCCGGAACGGAGATTACCAGGCAGGAGCTTGAGTACTATTTGGATATTTTGGGGTTTGTAAATGTTGAGATAGTGGATGGTGTAGGTGAGTATGCATTCAGAGGGGATATCCTTGATATAATGCCACCTGGATATGATTTGCCTGTAAGGATGGAATTTTTTGATGATGAAGTTGAAAGTATATATACATATAAACCTGAAACCCAAAGAAAATACAGCGAAATAGAGCAATTCAGCTTAATGCCGGCAACTGAAGCTATATTTGAAACCGAAGAACTGGAAAAGGCTCTTGAAGGCAGAAGAGAATATGAAAATGTTCAGCTTTTTGGCAAGTTTGCCGGATTTCACTGGTTTGCTCCGTTAATTTACAATCAGATGGCTTCTTTTTTTGATTATATAAAAAGTGATTTTGAAATTTTTTACCTTTCTGAAGCTTATAAGAATGTTCTTGAAAATTTTTACGGCTGGTTGTCCAATGAAGCGGAGAGCAAAAGCGAAACACTGATAATGGACAATTTTTTGGAAAGAAAGCAGGTCTCAAATCTGTTTGAACAGAAGCTTATACAGCTGGTGGAAATAGAAACTACGGATGAGTTGGAAAAAACCTCCTATGGAAGTCCAAAAATCAAGCTCAGTCAGTCAAAAAATATTTACGAATCCCTGGATAAATTTTTTCAAACGTTACAGGAGTTGATATCAAAAAAAATCAGTGTTGTGGCTTCTGTGGGCAGTGACAAATTTTATAATCTTCTTACCCAGTTTGCTGTGGATTATGATATCTCCTACCTTAATATTAAAAGTTTTGAAGAAATAAAAGGGCCTGCTTTTTATATATTCAGAAACAGTATAACAGGTGGCTTTATAGATAGTGAGTCAGGTATTGCTGTTTTTTCTGATGAGGACATTTTCGGTTTTGCTAAAAAGAGAAAGAAGTCCAGGCATAAAGACGTTTTTAAAACGTCACTTTCTGATTTATCTGCAGGAGACTATATAGTACATGTTGACTATGGTATAGGAATATTCAGAGGATTGGTACATAAGTTTATAGGCGGGATTGAATCGGATTTTCTTGAGCTGGAATACGATAAAGGTGAATTGCTTTATGTTCCGCTGGAATCGATAAATCTTATTCAGAAATATGTTGGATCCGGGGATTCAGCTCCGAAAGTGCACAGTCTTCAAAGTGCAAAATGGAGTAAGCTTAAGAGCCAGGCTAAAAAAAGTGCAAAAAAGCTGGCTATGGATTTGCTAAAATTATATGCCGAGAGAAAAGCTCTGGAAGGTTATGCATTTACCGGTGACGGCGAAATTCTAAGGGAACTGGAGAACAGTTTTATCTATGAAGAAACTGAAGATCAGCTCTCTGCAATCCTGGATGTGTATAATGATATGCAGTCCAGATTTCCTATGGAAAGGCTTGTTTGCGGGGATGTTGGGTTTGGTAAGACAGAAGTTGCCATTAGAGCGGCAGGTAAAGCTGTATCCTCTGGTAAACAGGTTGCAGTTTTGGCGCCTACGACGGTATTGACAAGACAGCATTATGAATCCTTTTTGGAGCGTTTTGAGGGATTACCTGTGAATATTGACTATGTAAGCCGAATGAAAAATTCATCTGAAATTAAAAAAACTCTTAAAAGAGTCGACGATGGTGATGTGGATATTTTGATAGGTACTCACAGGTTGCTTTCACCCGATGTACATTTTAAAGATCTTGGGCTTTTGATTATCGATGAAGAACAAAGGTTCGGAGTGGCTCATAAGGAAAAAATAAGTAATTTGCGCAACAACATAGATGTTCTTACCCTAACGGCTACGCCTATCCCGAGAACATTGCAGCTTTCTGTTTCCGGGATAAGGGATATCAGTGTTATTGAAACACCTCCTGAGGACAGATTACCGGTGGTAACTAAGGTGGTGAAACAGGATCAGGATGTTGGTAAAGCGGTTTTGCATGAGATGAAACGTGGTGGGCAGGTTTATTTTTTGCATAATAATGTGAAAGATATAGAAAATATAGCTGCATGGGTTAAATCTATGGTACCTCACGCCAAAGTGGATATAGCTCATGGTCAGATGTCCGCAGCAAAGCTGGAAAAAACATTGATGAATTTTTACCAGGGACAAACGGATGTATTGGTTTGTACCACCATAATAGAAAACGGTGTTGATATTCCGAATGCCAACACCATTATTGTTAATTCGGCAGGCAATTTCGGCTTGGCGCAGCTGTATCAGCTAAAGGGGAGAGTAGGGCGGTCTGCCAAGAGAGGTTACTGTTATTTGGTTGTGGATAATTTTGAGTCATTGAATGATATTGCAAAAAAAAGACTGCAGATTATTCAGCAACTTTCGGAATTGGGCAGTGGTTTTAAGATAGCTTCTTATGATTTGCAGCTCAGAGGTGCCGGAGATTTGCTGGGCGCTGAACAGTCAGGTTTTGTGACAAATATAGGCTACGAGTTGTATTTGCAAATGGTTCATGATGCGGTTAAAGAGCTGCAGGGTAAAGGGGAGGCAAAACGGGAAGTGGAGGTTCAATCCAATATTTCCTATTATATTCCGGCTGAATATGTATCAAACCCGGAAGTTCGTATGAATTATTATAACCGTATGGCTTCTGTAAGCTCGGAAGGCGATATAGAAAGTTTCAAAGAGGAGTTAAGAGGTATATATGGAGAGTTACCTCCTTCCGTGGAAAATCTGCTTAATATCTTTTACCTAAAAAATCTGGCATCCCATTGTAATATAAAAAAAATGACTTTACTGGAGAAGAAAATCAAATTACTGTTTGATGAAAACGTCACCCTTGATCCTGCCAATATTTTGGATATTATCAAAGAGTTGGATCTCAAAGCGAGCTTTCCTTCTGAGTATGAGATAAGTATTGTGGACAGTGAAGGGGGGATAATTTGCAAAGGGAAGTCTTTTCTTGGTAAATTGAAGGATATTTTTAATACAGAGAAGTTATATGCCGGTTAAAAAAAATATAAGTATAAAAAGATTGTTAATTAGTATTATTTGCATCCTTTTGATTTTGTCAGCGGGTTGTGATCGTAATGGCAATAGGGACGAATTAGAGAATAAAAAAGATATTTCTGTAAATGGCAAAAACCCTGTCGTGGTTATCAATAATGATAACTATTACGTGGAAGATATTATAAACTATGCTTATTATACTATTATTGAAATGGCAGAAGAAAATATCGATAATCCGAAAATAAAGAATGAGATAATAAAAAATTTTGTAAATCACAAATTGATGTTGAAGGAAGCAAAAAAAAATGGCATCAGTGTAAAAAAATATAAAGTGGAGCAAGTGCTGGAAAATTTCAAAACAGCTTTCGGTAAAGAAAATCTTAGCACTTATACCAATAGAGCTGTTCTTGATGTAGACAGACTTAGAAATCTTATAGAAGAGCAGCTTATAATACAAAAATTTCTTAGTAGTAAGGTTAGCGGTATTGAGATAAAAGAGGAAGATATCAGGGATTACTATGATGAATATATAAAACAGTACGAAGGTGTTACCCTTTATCATATATATCATCTTGTAACCAGAGATAAAAAAACTGCAGATCAGGCCAGAGCTATGATGAGACAAAGAACACCTTTTCGTGAAGTTGCTGAAAAATATTCTGTGGGCCCTGCGGGCAAAGAAGGTGGGGATCTTGGTTACATAGATATTACCAATTATCCGGAACCTTTTCATGTAGTGGAAAATATGCGAATAGGAACGGTAAGTAATGTTATAAAATCCGATTACGGCTATCATATATTTAAATTAGTGGATATTCAGAAAAATGTACGTCCGGATTTTGATGAAATCAAAAGTAAACTTTATTCCGAGCTTTTCATCATTAAACATGATGAAGTGGTGGACAATCTAACAAAGGAGCTGAGATCCAATGCGAAAATTACTGTTTTTGATAATATTAGTTTTAATATCCATGACTCATCCCTCAGAATCGAGGATAATCAATAAAATCCTTGCTGTTGTGGGTGACAAAGTTATTACGCAATATGAAGTGGAGTCTTTTAATCCTTCAAGGGTGAAAGAAATATACGCAATGGAAAACGAAGAAAAACGTGAAGAAGTTCTCCAAGAGTACTACAAAAATATTTTGGATTTTCTTGTGGAACAGTATACTATTGAAATAGCTGCTGAGCGGGAAGGAGTGGTTGTTGAAGATTCAGAGGTGGAAAGTGCTGTCAACGATGTACTGAATCAAAACAATATAACGTTGGAGCAGTTGAAAGGAGCTTTGGAAGAAAGGGGCATGACACTTGCGAAATATAAATGGCAGATACGAATGGATATCCTGAGATCCAGAATTATGAGCAAAATAATTTCCCCTATGGTGGTCATTACCGATGCGGATGTTAAAAAATATATAAACAGTCATGAAAGCGAATTAGACCTTATGGATACCTATGAACTGAGAATGATTGAGGTAAAGAGCAAAGAAAAGCTTGAAGAGGTCAAAAAATTTTTGAGGGAAAACTCTTTTTCTGATGCTGCCATAAAATATTCAGAAGCTCCAAATGCCAAATCAGGTGGTTATGTGGGAACTGTCGGACTGAATCAGGTGAGTGAAGATATTGCAGAGCATCTGAAAGATGCTAATGCAGGAGATATGTTCACAGTGAAAAGAGAGGATAGTTTTCAGTTGTTTTTGGTTGAGTCATTTTACAGTAAATATCATGTACCGGAAGAGAAGAGAAAGGAAATCGAAGATAAAATAAGAGAAGAAAAAATCGCAAAAATATATGAAAATTGGCTTCAGGAACATAAAAAAACGATATACACCAAATATTATCACTAAAGTTAATTGTTGATTTTTTTGGAGTATGTTTTATTTTGTCTTATCAAACATAAATAGAAAAGTGGAGGCAGAATATATTATACGGTTACACTGAAAGCTTAAGAGCAACACAGATCAAGCGTCTGGAAAAACTTGATAAACGAAAAAGTAAAACTTCAACAATAATTTCCAATGATTTGATAAAAAACGTGGCATCATTATCCAGGGAAATAGGCCAGCAAGTAGGTCTTTTAATAGACAGAAATAATACAATACAGTACGTTCTTGTGGGCACTAACAGGGAAGTTCTTATCCCTAAATTACATAGGTTTGCCCTTGTCCCGGGAAAGTTGAGGGGATTGCGTCTTGTACATACACATCTATACGGTGAGAAAATAGATGATGATGATTTGACTGACCTGGCTTTGTTGCGTCTTGATTCTGTCTCAGCTCTGCCGGTGAATGAAGAGGGAGTCCCACAGTCGTTGTATACTGCCTATATTATGCCTCCTGGCTCTGAAAAAAGTTATGAATTTTTCACTGACTTTGACCCTTACGACCAGAAAATAGATTATCAGGAGTTTGTAAAATCTCTTGAAAACGAAATAGAAAATAAAACAAAGCAACTTCACGAAGTCAGGCAGTACGACAGTGCCATACTTATAGGTGTTTATCCCGGCAAATTCGAAGCTTACGAATCTATGGCTGAACTAAAGGAACTGGCTGCAAGCTCCAAAATAGAAGTAATGGATTCTTTTTTTCAAATAAAGAAAAAGCCTAATCCCAAATATATCGTGGGTTCCGGGAAACTTAAAGAGATTGTTATAAAGGCTTTATCAAACGGGGTGGATTATCTCATTTTTGATAATCCACTGTCTCCGGCTCAGGCAAAATCGATTGCAAATTTTACAGAACTGAAAGTTATTGACAGGACCCAGGTGATTTTGGACATTTTTGCTGCCAGAGCCAAGTCGAATGAAGGCAAACTCCGGGTTGAATTGGCTCAACTGGAGCATATATTGCCTAAACTCAGTGCCCGTGACGATTCTCTTTCCAGACTTACAGGTGGTATAGGAGGAAGAGGTCCTGGGGAAACAAAGCTGGAGGTGGACAGAAGGAGGATTAACGATCGTATTGCTTTTTTGAATAGAAAGTTAAAGCAGATAGAAAAAACAAGAAACACGCAGAAAAACAGAAGGCTTAAAAATAATATCCCAATAGTTTCCATAATTGGATATACAAATGCAGGTAAATCCACTCTGTTGAATACGTTGACATATTGTAACACATATTCAGACAATCTTATGTTTGCTACACTGGATACCAGTTCCAAAAGAATTAGGTTTCCCAGAGAAAAGGATGTTATAATTACCGATACAGTAGGTTTCATAAGAGATCTCCCCAAAGGTCTGAAAGGGGCATTTAAATCGACTTTGGAAGAGCTTGAGGATTCAGATCTTTTGGTTGAAGTGGTAGATGCTTCGAATGCCCGATATAAAAAACATATGGAATCGGTTTACGAAATTATTTCTGAATTGAATATAAGTGATAAACCGATGGTTACTGTTTTTAATAAGATTGATAAGCTTAGTGAAGAAGAAATTCAGGAAATTGAGCGAGAATTTCCTGAAGCTATTCTCATATCAGCATTATATAATGACACCCTGAATGAATTGTTAAAACGTATACAGTCTGTTTTGTTTCAGGAAGGTAAGGAAGTTCTTTTCGGTGTTTAATCATTTCCTGTTTGCAAAATAATCTTCCAAAAAAGGTACAATTTCATCTTTCTTTATGTAAAAGTCAAAATTTTTTAATGATTTGTTCTCCACCATTTCAGAGTGCCCTGTGCTAAGGGCTGTTGATATTTCAGGATAATGTGATTTTACATAGCTGCTCAGTTGCAAACCGTTTCCATCAGGGAGTGTGTAATCTATTATGATAAGGTCTATATTTTTTTCAGAGTTTAGTTTATTTTTTGCTTCTGCAAGGTTTTCGGCATAAACAAAATTAAAACGGAACTTTTTTGAAAGTATGGTAAAAATTTTAAAAAAGTCTTTTTCATCATCAACAAGCATAAGCTTCATAGTTTACACCCACCAGTTTTTAGTATAAAAGATGTTACAAATATATACATAAGGAGGTTTCTGTGACAAGAAATTCTTTAATTTTTTCTGTAATTTTTGCATTACTTTTTCTAAACTCTGCTTTGGCCTATGATTTTAATGAAATAATAAAAAGGCTTGAAGATATAGATACCGTTGAAGCGGGTTTTCAACAGGTAACAGAGATAAAGGGGTTTGGAGAAGATTCTTATTCCGGAAAAGTTTATCTGGAAAATGGTAAAAGGGTTTTGTGGGATTATAATGAACCTTACGATCAGTATTATCTTTTTACAAAGGACAGCATGGAATACTATGACAGTTCGACTGAACAGCTTATTAAACAGGATGCCAGCGGCAGCGGTGGTAATAATATTGTTTTCAAGCTTTTGGTGGACATTTCTGCAATAAAAGATGCATTTGAAATTTCCCATGTATCTGGTGATACCTTTAAGCTGATACCCAAAACTGACGTGGGCCTTCAATTTATAAAAATAACTTTCAGCAGTAAATATATTGAAAAAATTCACAGCCTTGATGATAAAGGTAATTATACTACTATTAAATTTGAAGACGTAAAAATCAATTCTGATATTCCGGAGGAAAAATTTTTGCCGGATGTGCCTTTGGGTACTGAAATTTTTAACTATTAAATATGTGCAAAATAATTTCAGTAGGCAATATTTCATTAGGGGGAACGGGAAAGACACCTTTTTGTATATTCCTAGCGGAGAAGCTTTTAAATGACGGGGCCAGAGTATGTATTTTATCCAGGGGCTACAAAGGTAAAATCGGTTTAGATACCCATATAGTTCATGATGGAAGTAACTTCTTGCTTAACCCTTCTGATGCAGCGGATGAGCCTTTTTTGATTGCTTCAAAACTTAAGAAAGCATGCGTAATAACCGGCAAAAACCGTTGTAAGAGTTTTAATACTGCAAAAAAAGTCTTTAATCCTGATTATGTGATTTTGGATGATGGTTTTCAGCACAGGAGGATGGGCAGAGATATTGATATTGTGCTGATAGATCACTCCAATCCGTTATCAACAGGCTTTATTTTCCCCTTCGGATATCTGCGGGAACGTCCGAAATCACTGAGCAAAGCGGATATTATTGTTTTCACCAGAGCTGAAAATTGTAAGGTACCTGAAAAAGTTACCAAATATATTTCGGATAAACCAGTTTTTTTCTCAAATACGAAAATAGACGGATTTTATTTACAGGGTAGAATGGTTGATGAAAATTTTTTGAATGATTCAACGTTTTTTCTGTTTTCCGGGATTGCATCCAACAGGAATTTTTTTAATATGATTTGTAATACAAATATTTCAGTTAAAGGAAAGAAGTTTTATTCCGACCATCATTTTTACAGTGAAAGGGATTTTAACAGTCTTATCGATAAGAAAAAGAAATCGGGGGCTGATTTTTTCCTTACAACGGAAAAAGACTATGTGAAACTACCTGAATACATGAAAGAACAGACTGTTTGTCTTCAGATTTCTTTGACAATTGATAACGAAAAAGGTTTCTGGGATACTTTATTTGATAAACTGTAATGTCTCCGAAGGAGAAACGATGCCCTGTTTTCTATTTCGTGCAATAAGAGTAAATTCAATGTTATCAATCTTTGGGTGACGCCGGTAAATAAAAATATTGATATCCTGCTACAAGTTTTGTAAAATTTATATTAAGATTTTTGCACAACTCTAAAAGGTGATACCGTAGCATGCGCCTAAAGGTGAATAAATATGTTGTTAAACATCCAATTTATTGAAAAGGGGTAAGATGATAAAATTATTAGCTTTGCAGACATTGAAAAATATTATTAAAGATAAAATTTTCTGGATTATCATATCTCTTATTATTGCTTTTGCTTTTGTCCCTTTTTTCAGTTCGTTTTCCATGAGACAGGTGCAGGAAGTATCCATTACCATGTCATTAACTATTAATTCAGTGATACTGCTTTTTATGGCGATTTTTGGTGGCGTGACGACAATTTGGAGGGATATTGAACGGAAGTTTGTTTTTACTATATTGGGCAACCCCATAAAAAGATCGGATTTTTTAATAGGCAGATTTACTGGTTTTGCCGGAATTATGTTTATGATTACAGTGATTAACGGTTTGATTTCATATGTTGTGATTACCTTCGCTGCATCAATGTATCAGTCTAGCTTACCTTTGGACTGGGTAAATATTTATACCGCTTTCGTTTTTCAGTATTTGAAATATTTGCTTGTTATGGCTTTCGGTTTCTTTTTTGCTTCTTTTTCCACATCTTTTTTTATACCGTTTTTTGCAACAATAACATTGTTTATTGCCGGGAACGCTTCTCAGGGTATATACGATTATGTGTCACAGGTGCAGACAGACTATTCAGGCTTGTTTGTGTATATAGTAAAAATTATTTACTATATACTGCCTAATTTTTCCGGTTTTGATTTTATAGCCAATGCCACCTATGCTCTTGATATAGCAATATATGATATTATGTATTCGCTTGTGTACTTTATTTTGTATTTTTTGATAGTTTTTATGGGAACGGTTGTTATTTTTAACAGAAGAGATTTGACGTAGTATGAAAAGATTTTTTTTGTTTATATTTATAATATTTATTTTACTGATCTTTTTTTTACCTGAATTCAGTAAAAATATGCAGAACAGGTCAAGAACGACTAAATTGGGATATACACCGCAGGGGGATCTGTTTAAAGCTGTGCTGGGCGAATATCGATGGTTTGTGGGTGATTATCTTGCTTTTAAATCCATTATATATTACGGCTCTCAGATTGAGAATTTGAATAAACACAATTTTAAAGAAATAGAATTTTATAATTTGTATCGTACGGTTGAGACTTCGGTGCTTTTAAATCCATATCACGAAGACAGTTATTATTTTGCACAAGCTGCTTTTACGTGGGATATAGGCAGGATTAAAGAGGTAAACTCGCTACTAAAATATGTGGCTAACTACCGAAAATGGGATCACAGAATTCCTTTTTTTCTGGGGTTTAATTACAGTTATTTTCTCAAGGATTATAAGAAGGCCGCTTATTATTTTAAACAGGCGGCTGAGTTAAGCGGATCGCCACTTTTTTCAAAACTTGCTTCAAGATACTTTTATGAAAGTGGCGATATAGAATTGGGAATTATGTTTCTGGAATACATGTATAACAGTACGCGTAGAGAAGACATTCGTAGGTCTTATAAATTGCGTCTTGATGCACTGAAAGCTATTAACAGGCTCCAAAAACAAGTGGACGAATTCAGAAAAGACTACAAAAGGTATCCGGAAGGTTTAAAAGAGCTTGTGGAAAAGAGGTATATAAGCAGGATACCTGATGATCCCTACGGGGGGACTTTTTATCTTGATGAAAACGGCAGAGTAAGAACGAGCAGTCAGTTTGTTGAAAAAAAAGGTGGATAAAGTGGATGCAATAACATGTAAAAATGTGTGCAAAGTTTTTAAAGTAAAAAAACATAAAGTAAAGGCATTAAATTCTATGAATCTTAATATAGAAAAGGGCGAAATTTACGGTTTTTTAGGTCCCAACGGTGCAGGTAAAAGCACTACTTTGAAAATTCTGATGGATCTTATTAGGGCGGACTCCGGTTCGGTAAAGATTATGGGAAGAAATTCCTCGGATTATAAAGCCAGAAAACGTGTTGGTTTTTTACCAGAAAATCCCTCTTTTATGGACAACTTAACCGGTAGGGAAATAGTTAAATTCAGTGGAAAAGTACATGGGATGCCCCCCAATCAGTTGGATAAGAAAATTATAGAAATTTTGGATTTGTTGGATCTTTCTGAGGCGGCTGAGCGGCCTGTCAGGAAATACAGCAAAGGTATGGTTCAGCGGGTAGGTTTTGCTGCAGCTATTGTGCATGATCCCGACTTGCTTATTCTGGATGAGCCTATGAGTGGGCTGGATCCTATGGGAAGGGTTTTGTTTAAAAGTATACTGAAAGATATTAATAAAAAAGGGACCACTGTTCTTTTCAGCTCACATATTATTCCTGATATTGAAGATATATGTACTAAAATCGGTATCGTTAAGAACGGCCGACTGCTAAGGGAAATTACGAGTACAGAAATGAAATATACAAGTACACATAAATTTAAAATAATTTTTAAGCATGACGGAAACGTTTGTGAAAATATCTTAGATTATAAAGTATCTGGGATAGATGAAAATCTTGGTTTTGTTACAGTGGGTAAAGAAAAGGCAGTGGATGTTATAGATTATTTGAGAAGGATAAGCTTTGATCTTGTGGATATTCAGCCTGAGAAAAAAGATCTGGAAACACTGTTCGTTGAGATTTCCGGTCAACGCAATGATAATGAATGATAAAAAACTGATTGTTGAAAAGAGATAGCTAAATATTTTATTGAAATCAAAAATTTAAGGATGGCCTTTGTAATACTTAATCCCTGTATTGAGGTATTTATTAATAATATTAAAGGCATCTTTTAATTTATTTTGATTATAGAGTGATAATTTGAAAGGGTTGACATATTTATTCGGAGAGTAGTTTCTTTTACTTTGACTTATTTGCTCATTGATAAGTATATCAACAACGGTTTCATATGCCGACAGCACTTCCTGCACAAGCTCTTCAGACAGAATTTTTTTTCTTTCCAGATGTTTCAGCCTTTCCACTGTATTTATATCGTTAAGATTTTTACTGAGTGAAAATATTCGTGTGATATCTATTATGAATGTTAGTGCAGACATTTTTAGATTTAGCATGTCCTTGTGTTCACCGTCCTTGGGAACCTGAAATTTTCCAAAAATGGATACAGGTATTTTTTGGTTTGAATCTTTTTCAAGCAGCTGTATTAAAAATATGGGTCTTTCAGCGATCAATCTTAATATCAGATTTTTTAGCTCCCAAACCATTTCTTCACTGCCATAAAAACAATCCATGTCAAAAATAATTGATGATGTGAGAAAACCTTTTGTGCCTGGGTTGTTAAAAATTTTTGTAACATCCGATTTCCATTTGCTGAGGGTTTTGGACATTTCCGGGTTTGTAACCATTATATTTCCGGGGCATTTCTTATACCCTACATAGTCGAGGTTATTAATAAAATATTTACCAAAATCCATCAATGTGCTGTAATCGTCTTCTGAGATACCGTCTTCAAAAATAAATCCATTGTCCTGATCAGGGTCCAAAAACATTTCTTTTCTAGCACCACTGCCCATAATAAGAAGAGAATGGTTTATTTCTGATATATTTTTTCCAGTTTCTTCGAAGTAGCTTTGCATTGTAAATCTGTGAACCTTGTTTTGTATGTTTAGATGAATATTTGATAATACAGGCAATATCTCGCTGCTTTTTCTGGTGTTTTCCAGCAGATGTTCTGCTACATTGCTTAGATCGTTAAAAACCTTTTGCAGATCATCCAGGTTTTTTGCCTGCTCAATGTGTAAATTGTAAACGTGAACATTCCGGTAGAGTATCTTTAGGATATCTGTACTTGAAATTATGCCTTTGGGACGATTATTTTCCACTATGACAGCATAATCTTTGTTTTTCTCTTGTAAATCTGCCAACACTTCCACAATAGGATATTCTTTTGGTACTGACAGACTGGAGTCTTTAATAAAATGTTTCACAGATTTTTTCAAAGTGTCTGTTTGTATACCAGGAATAATATTGTGAACTATATCTTTTGTTGAGATTATTCCTGAAAGCTCTCCGGATTTGTCTGTGATCACGATGCTGCCTATTTTGTTTTCGGACATTGTTTTGCTGACCTGGATAACAGAAGAATCTTCAGGCAGAGATATAACGGGAGATGTCATATAGTTTGCAACAGGTTTGTAACTGAAGGAAGGAGTTGTGAATCCAGCTTGTCCATGAAGTGTTTTAAGACGGTCGGCTACCATTTTATAAAATCTCTTTCTAAAATCTCCGGAATCTGATAGCAGTTTGTAAATACAAATTTCCGGAAAATAGATGAGTTCGCTGTTATTTGAGGCTTTTGAAGTAACGCTGTATGTAGATTTACCCAAAAACGTTGTGAGACCGACAATATCTCCTTCCAACAAAGTTGCTAATTTGTTTCCATTATCGTAATAGTCGATTTCACCTGCCAAAAGATAGTACACTCCCTTATGGTATGTTTCCCCTTTTTTGAACAATATTTCATCTTTTTCTATATCAACCAAATGTATGTTTTTTAATGTTTTAGAAAGGCGCTGCTCATCAACATTTTCAAACAAAAGATTTTTCCTTAACATACTTATAAGTTTGTTAATGTCTGTGGTTGAGTTTGTTTTCATTTTATCTCCTGTTATCTACAAAAATTATCGTTTTTCTGCCGGTAAGTTATGGAATTCGGAAAACAACCAGCTGCTTACGATTAGCACCAGTCTTTGAGACTGGTAAATGTGTTGTAAAACATCCAATTTAATTTTACCACTCCCAGCCCCTCCTAACCCTTTGATATAAGGAAAGGTTAGGGGAGGGGTACTTCTTGTCAAACAGCGTCTGAGATCTCTCGACTTCGCTTCGCGTGAGATGACAGTTTTTTGTCATTCCTCGCCCTGTTAAATGCTGCTGGACAGC
>DDHP01000074.1:20786-25640 GCA_002338145.1 Deferribacteraceae bacterium UBA1873
TATTCTTATATAACAAATATATCAGCATTTCTGCTTACTGTATGACAATAATTTTCTTATTCAAATGTTTTAAAGCTAAAACAACTATTTTTAAAAATGTTCTAAAATAGTAAATAAAAATAACTAACTTGTAAATATATAAAAAAATAGTTTAGTGCAGTATATGATTTTTATTATTAGTTTATAGTTATGTTTAAAAAAATCTCTTTTTGTTTATAAAAGATTAATATATTGTATACTGTATTCGTTGTAAATCTTTTTTTAGAGTTATTTTCTTTTTAACTTCAATCGTTAAAGAGAAAAGCTTTTTTATTTTATATTGACATATTGTGAAATATTTTTTATTAATTTACTGTGTAAACAAAATATTGTTTTACAAAAAACATAGGAGGTGATTTTGTAGTTTTTTTAAAATGAGTTTTCATTATAAGGAGGTATTATGAATTTAAAAGAAATCGTTAACACTGACAAATTCAAGAAAATTGTAAAACTTAGGTGGATGATTAGCGTTACCCTGCTGATTATTTTGTTTGTGATGTATTATGGATATGTACTGATGGTAGCCTGGAGTCCTGAAACAATGGCCAAAAAAGTGGGTGAAAATACTACTTTCGGGATTGTTGCCGCGGTGGTTGTAATTGTAGTAGCCTGGCTTATGACAGTAATTTATGTTTACTGGGCTAACACAAAGTATGATCAGGTTGTGGAAGAACTCAAACAAGAACTGGATTAATAAGGAGGGGAATGTATGAATGGAATGGAAAATACAACTTTGGGTGAGCCTAATGCAATGGCTATTCTGTTTTTTACCATTGTTATTGTGGTGACCCTTTTTATAACTTACTTTGCTGCAAAAAAAACTAAAAGTACCAGTGAATATTATGCCGCCGGAAGAAGTATTACAGGCCTTCAAAATGGTTTGGCTCTTTCTGGTGACTATATGTCTGCAGCATCTTTTCTGGGAATTTCCGGTATTGTAGCTTTACAGGGCTATGATGGTTTTATTTATGCTGTGGGCTATCTTGTTGGCTGGCCAGCATTGATGTTTTTGATTGCTGAACCTTTAAGAAATCTTGGTAAATTTACGTTTACAGATGTTGTTGCATTTCGTCTTAATAAAGGTCCTATAAGGATAGCTGCTTCAATAGGCGGTCTGATGGTTGTACTTTTTTATACCATTGCTCAGATGGTTGGCTCAGGTAAGCTGGTGGAGCTGCTTTTTGGTATGCCTTATGAAATGGCCGAAATAATTGTGGGTTTTGTTATGCTTATGTATGTACTTTTTGGCGGAATGCTTGCTACCACATGGGTACAGATTATTAAAGCATGCCTTTTACTTTTTGGTATTACCATCCTAACAATTTTGACTTTAGCTCAGTTTAATTTTAATCCCGGTGTTTTGTTTGGTGAAGTTCAAAAGATGTATCCAGCCGACCAGATGTTTAGCCCCGGAGGGCTAGTTACTGGGGGGATGGATGCTTTTTCACTGGGGCTTGCTCTCATGTTTGGTCTTTTGGGGCTTCCGCATATTTTGATGAGGTTTTATACTGTACCCGATGCAAAAGAAGCAAGAAAATCCGTGTCATGGGCTACAACTTTTATCGGTTTCTTCTACCTTGTTATCCCTATAGTGGGTTTTGGTGCAGCTGTTCTTGTGAAGAAATCAACGATAATGTCAGTGGATGCCGGTGGTAATATGGCGGCTCCGTTGTTAGCCGAACTTCTGGGTGGTACACCTTTTCTGGGATTTATAGCGGCTGTTGCATTTGCCACTATTCTGGCTGTTGTGGCAGGAGAGGTACTCTTGCTGCGGCTTCGGCACTTTCCCACGATATTTATATTAATGTCATTAAAAAAGGTGAGGCCACTGAAGCGGAGCAGGTGAAATCTGCCAGAGTTGCAACTATCATTTTCGGTATAGTTGCGGTTGGCTTAGGTATTCTTTTTAAAGGTCAGAATGTTGCTTTTCTGGTGGGGCTGGCTTTTGCCATCGCTGCTAGTGCAAACTTCCCTTCACTTCTTTTATCTATACTGTGGAGAAGATTTACTACCAACGGTGCTGTCTGGTCTATTATTGCAGGTGGGTTGACTGCTGTTGTTCTGATTATTTTGAGTCCCACAGTTTGGGTGTATATATTGGGCAAAGAAGAGGCTATTTTTCCTTTGAAGAATCCAGCTGTTGTTTCGATGTCTGTTGCATTTATTGTTGCTTTTGTAGTTTCTTTGCTTACTCCTGAGAAAAAAGCTCAGCAAATGTTTGACGATGAAAAAGCCAGAACCTATCTTGGCGTTGGTGCGGAATAAATAAAAAGCGGCCCAGATGGCCGCTTTTTATATCAGGGTTCCGAGTTTTTCTGGCAGTCCCAACCGTCGCGCCTTTTCCACACATTTTATAAAAACAAGAGCTGTGTTAATTGCATCAAATAGTGCCCGATGTCTGTAAAACTTTTCGGCATCAGAAAGCAGTATTTTGGTTTTGCTATCCAGGTCAAAAAATTCTATCAACTTATCGAGACTGTATTGTCTGATTTCAGGATACATTTGTCTGGTGAGTTTCAGTGTGTCTACTATATGTATCAGGTTGCACTGCATATTATGTTTTCTCATGTAATAATCTATGAAAGAATAGTCGAATCTGGCATTGTGTGCGACAATAACGGTATTTTCTGCAAAGCGGGAAAATTCCGGTAGTACTTCATCTATTTTAGGTTTTCCGTCTGTCATTTCATTGCTGATTTTATGTATTTTGTATGCGCTGTAGGGGATTTTTGTTTCAGGATTAATAAGCTGTGAGAAGGTACAGTTCAAATCAAGATTCATTTTCTGATTAATTTTTACAGCACCTATTTCCACAAGCCTTGCCCCCTTGTAAGGGCTTAAACCTGTGGTTTCAGTATCCACGACGGTGTAGCTGAGCTCTGAAAGACCAAGTTCTTTAATAGAGGTAATCATACAGTGCAATAAAATCCTTTAAATATAATTGTTCTGCTCTTATCTGCTTATTTCCGAATAATGTTTCCAGTGCTGCTTCAATATCGGGGAATTCATTTTGCAGATTATTTTTAAGTGTTTTGCGTTTTTGTATAAAGGCTTTTTTTACTAAAGTGATAAAATTAGCTTCTTTCAATTTGTCAGAGAAATATAGTTTTTTAGGACTAAATTTTAAAACGGTTGACTCAACTTTTGTTTTAGGCCAAAAGTTCCCGCCACCTATGTGTCTTATTCTCTTTATATTGTAATAGTAATCAGAAACTACAGATATCCATGAATAATCCTTTGTCCCGGGTGAGGCATTGATCCGAGATGCGACTTCTTTTTGAAACATGAAAATCATACCTACATTCCGGCTGTGAAATTCGGTAGTTTTCATAAGAATTTTTGTGGATAGGTTGTAAGGAAGGTTACCCACAAAGAAAAATTTATCCGGGAGATCCTCCGGTGTTATTTTAAGGAAATCCATGTTAATAATGTGCAAATTATCGTAGTAAAAGAGATATCTTTTAAGAAATTCTGCAAGTTTATCGTCAATTTCAATTGCTGTAGTTTCAGCTCCGAATTCCAGCAGTTTTACTGTTAAAGCCCCGCATCCCGGTCCTATTTCCACTACGCTGTTGGTTTTGCTAAAGTCGATATGTGATACAATTTCATCCAGAAAATGATTGTTAACAAGAAAATGTTGTCCGAAATGTTTGTTGACTCCTCCAAACTCTTCTCTGAAAATTTTAGTAAGTTTTAGCATTTTTTACCATCATATCGGCTGTTTTTATGGCATTAATAAGACTGGTCTCGTCGGCTTTGTTTTTTCCCACTATTTCATAGGCAGTGCCATGATCTACACTTGTTCTTATTATGGGCAGGTTTAATGTTACATTCACAGCACTTTTGAAACATTTCATTTTTAAAGGTATTAATCCCTGATCATGATACATTGCTATAAAAAAGTCAAATTTTTTCAAATTATTTTCACAAAAAAGCGTATCCGCAGGATAGGGCATACTTATATCAATGTTTCTGCTTCTGGCTTGTTTAACTGCAGGGGTTATCAAATCGCTTTCCTCTGTCCCTATGACACCGCTGTCCCCGGCATGAGGGTTAAGTCCCGTAATGGCTATTTTTGGAGGGAAACACCCGAAAAGTCTGCCTGCATTATGTGTATTGAGAATAGTTGCGTGTATTTTTTCTTTCGTAAGTGTTGGGGAAATGTCTTTTACAGGGATATGGGCTGTTACCAGCACAACCTTTAATTCAGAACAACCCAGCATCATAGAATAATTGTCAGCTCCGGTTAAATCAGCCAAAAAATCTGTGTGCCCTTTATACTTGTAACCTGCCATCTGGATTGATTTTTTGTTGATAGGGCAGGTGCAGAGAGCGTCTGCATAGTTGTTTTTGATTAATTCAACAGCTTTTATTATGTAATCCATGCTTGCTTTGCCGGAAACGTTATTGGGGATACATTTAGGAAAAGTTGTTTCTGAATATTCTTCCATCTCCACAAATTTAACATGGTCCGGTACTGAATGAGTAAGTAGATTTCTATTTCCCACCACTATAAGATTATATTTATGTGAAATACTGTTATTTCTTATAACTTTTTCTGTAATTTCAGGGCCTATGCCGGAGGGATCTCCCATTGTAATTACAATTCTGCTTCTAAGCATAATCTTTACCTTTTGCAAAGTGCAATATATTTAAAACCTTCCCATTCTCCAAGGACTATGCAATAGAAGAATTTTCTCAGACATTGAGCTTCATTCGTGAAAATCCTCCAAACTAAGCATAATTGCATATTTATTTAGCATATAGCATTAAGTGAAAGAGATCTCTCACTACGCACTTAACGCTTTAAGTGCG
>DDHP01000057.1:0-9877 GCA_002338145.1 Deferribacteraceae bacterium UBA1873
GAACTAAAGTAGAAAACAACTGAAACTTTGTTCAGCAGGGAGTTTTTTGTCCTTGTTGCTAAATTGGATAAGGAAAAACTAACAGCTTACTTCAATTCTTGTCGAAGGCATTATTTCGTTACCTTTGCTAAAAAACAAAAAAGATAGAAAAATAAAAAATATAACCACAGATACAATAGCAAACCACAGATTGTAATAGCCCAATGGTACAAACAGACAAACAGTAATCCAGTGCAGAGCAATAATGTAGCCGGAATGCAGCTTTATTGGGAAGTCATGAAATCTGGAAATTACCGCCAGTCCACTCAGGTTCCATCCGTAAAGGGATATAATGCGGTGAAGGTTTAATACCAGATTTTTTTGATAATCCTGTGAGCTATCAATAAAAAATAAAGTAATATGAATGATTCCGGTTACCGCTGTAAGCATTAAGAATATTATTCCCGAAGTGAGAAAGCGTTTTTGTTGCTCTTCAAGACCCAGAGTAATATACAGATATAATACAATACTTACAGCCACAAAAAGTATTATAGAGATTACAAGTTCCAGAGCCAGAGATTCAAACAGTATAAAACCGAAAAAGAATATTACTCCGAGATTTATTGTCCAGAAACAGAAGACTTTTAATAGGCGACTGAAAAGACCTTTTGACCTATGCATCATGGAAAACATTACAGACAATGTTATTAGTGATACGGGAAAAGAAAAACCTAAAAAAAAAGTATTAAGCTGCAACTTTCTGAAAGGCAAAAGGTGGATATATTGATGATTCACAACAGCAAAAGCAGAAAAAAAAAGTCCAATTGAAAGACACAACAGGGATGCCTGGTGGAATTTAGCTGCAACGGGGACTTTCATTGTGAAAAAATCAAAAGGGAATAAACTAAAGGCTTTTATTCTTGTTCGTTCAACAATTAACGCCAAAATAACCGCAATACCAATAGATGCTATATAAATTTCAAAAAATGCAGTTAATGCATAACACACCGATAATAAGTAAAAAAATATAACGTTTTTACTGACCTGCTTTTGGTTTTCGGTAAAATAAAGGATAATGGTGCCGCCACTGCATAGATTAAAAAGAAAAATATGCAGACGCTCGAAATTAATCTCAGGTAAAATAAGGTGCATAAAGCCAAAGCTTAATGCAATAGTCATGGTTAGGAGTAAAAGCGTTTTGAGAGTTCGGGACATTAGATTGTTCTCCCTGAAAAGTGTTTGACTGCTTTTCTCCTTTTTTGCAGAAAGTCGGATTCTTCTTGAAAACGTGCTCTAACCCAGGCTGACAATTGCTGTTTAAAAGCGCCACCTTCGTTATGACAGCCAAACGAAAAATTTTTTGGGCATTTAATCCCATGTATTTTCTCAAAACCGTTCACAATGTTTATTTGTCCTTAATAGAAAATTTGTTGGCTTTCCTAACAAAAACGATGCCCTCATCTTTTTTATCGATTTTCAACACTGTTTTTATACGCATTTTATAATTGTCGGCATATCGGGCAAAAAATTTTCTGTGGTTTCGCTCACAAATGACCAGGTTTAAATAAGGTTTGTTATCGGTAGTAGCGTAAAGCGTGGTGTAGGAGTATAATCTCAGTCTGTTGTCGCTCTTGAAAGGAATCTCTTCTGGGAAAATGTCCTTTATTTCGACTGTCGAAGGTTTAAGCACAGCATCTTTCTTCCTCAATATTGTAACGAAATTGTTTGTGGCAAGCCCTCCCACGCTTTGTGTAAGACATACATCTCTTTGTTTAGGGGTTATTTCCTGTGGATAACAGTCAGTCATAATTTTAAATGCTTCAGCTATCTGTGCCAATCCGGAAGCCCCTAACGGATGGCCTCGGGACTTGAGACCACCTGATATATTAACAGGTAACCGTCCGGTGTGATATCCCTCTTTGTTCATGTAGAATTTTTTGATATCTTCACGTTTTAAAAGTCCTGTATCAAGCAAGCCTATTATTTCAAATGGGGTAAAAGCATCATGTATTTCAGCAAAATCAATTGATTCCGGAGATATACCTGCCATTTTATATGCCTGGGAGGCAGCCGTTTTTGTGGATGCAAAAGAGGTAATGGTGGGTCGTTTTGCAAGAGACTGACGGTCTGTACCCTGACCTATGCCAATAATTTCGATTTCCCCTTTTGAAGAGGATAATACTATGGCTGCGGCACCGTCACTTACCGGTGAACAGTCAAAAAGCCGTAAAGGTGTTGAAATTAATTTACTGTTAAAATATTTGTCCTTTGTAATTGGCATTTTCAAATGAGAAATAGGATTCATCGAACCGTAGTGGTGATTTTTGATTGCCACTTCACAAAGTATATCCTGGAATTTCGATGGACTAATTCGGTTTTCGTATCTGAAACGATTTGCCACAATTGCTGCCAACGCAGGCATTGTAACACCTGTCTTTCTTTCGTATGGGTCTATAACCTGTGAAATCAGCCTGGTGACATCCTTTCCTTTAAGATCGGTCATTTTTTCAGCACCGATAACCAAAACATTTTTGTACAATCCGCTTCTGATTGCGGCATAAGCGCTGAAAAAAACTGCTGCACCAGTGGATGAAGCTGTTTCAATACGCACAGCTGGCTTACCGAATATTTCAAGTTTATCTGTTATGTAAGATGCGATATTCCCAACATTTGTAAAGCCTTCAGGGTTCATAAGCCCTATAAAGACTGCGTCTATTTCGCTTTCGGCAACAGTGAGCTTACTGAAAGCATTTTGAATGATGGTGACAAGGCTCGAGTTTGTTTTACCAAATTCAGAGAGAGAAGCGTCTCTTATAAATACCCTTTGCATACTGGCAGTATACAGTGACTGGTTTATGCTGTCAAATAATATAGTTTGCTGATGTCACACATTATTTGCAAATTGCATTAAAAAATATACTCTTTTTGCAAAAAAATGGGGGCAGCCAAAAAAGTCAAAGCTTGAAAAAAGGAATTATCCAACTATAATGACAAAAAAAATTGGAGTGTTTTTTATGAAAGTCAAAAGTGAAGATTATAAAGTAAAGGATATTAGTCTTGCTGATTATGGCAGAAAGGAAATATCTATAGCTGAAAAAGAGATGCCAGGACTTATGTCCATCAGAGAAAAATATGCTAAAGAAAAACCTTTAAAAGATGTAAAGATTTCCGGCAGTTTGCATATGACTATTCAAACAGCCGTGCTTATTGAAACATTGGTGGAACTTGGTGCAAATGTCAGGTGGGCAAGCTGTAATATTTTTTCCACCCAGGATCATGCGGCGGCGGCTATTGCTGCTTCTGGTGTGCCCGTTTTTGCATGGAAAGGTGAAACCCTTGAAGAGTATTGGTGGTGTACAGAACAGGCTTTATCTTTTGAAAACGATGCCGGGCCCAACCTTATAGTTGATGACGGTGGAGATGCCACATTAATGGTTCATCTGGGATATCAGGCAGAAAAGAACCCTGCTGTTCTGGAGAAAACACCTGAGGGCGAAGATGAGCGTGAGCTTTATAAAAGATTAGCTCTTATACAGCAGGCAGATCCTTCAAGGTGGGAGAAGGTTATTAATGACCTTAAGGGGGTTTCAGAAGAGACAACCACTGGTGTGCACAGGCTGTATCAGATGATGAAAAATAATACATTACTTGTGCCTGCAATAAATGTTAACGACTCGGTTACAAAGTCTAAATTTGACAATCTGTACGGATGTCGTGAGTCCCTTATTGATGGGATAAAAAGAGCTACAGATGTAATGACAGCCGGCAAGGTAGCAGTTGTTTGTGGCTATGGGGATGTGGGGAAAGGTTGTGCTCAGGCTCTAAGAGGTATGGGCTCAAGGGTTATAGTTACGGAAATTGATCCGATTTGTGCTTTGCAAGCTGCTATGGAAGGATATGAAGTCAAAACAGTTGAAGATACTCTAGGAAAAGGAGATATATATATTACAACAACAGGCAATAAAGATGTCATACGTGTCGAGCATATGGAAAAAATGAAAGATCAGGCAATTGTCTGTAACATTGGTCACTTTGATAACGAAATACAGGTAGAAAAGTTGAATAATTATCCCGGAATAGTAAAGGAAAATATAAAACCTCAGGTGGATAAATACAGCTTTCCTGACGGGCATGAAATATTTCTCTTAGCTGAAGGGAGACTTGTGAATCTCGGGTGTGCCACCGGGCACCCTTCTTTTGTAATGTCCAATTCTTTTGCCAATCAGGTTTTGGCTCAAATTGATCTTTGGAAAAATAGGAATGAATATAAACCTGGCGTATATATGCTACCTAAAAAACTCGATGAAGAAGTTGCAAGGCTGCACTTATCCAAAATTGGTGTCAAACTCACGAACCTCACCAAAGAACAGGCAGATTATATAGGTGTTCCTGTGGACGGCCCTTACAAGCCAGATCATTACAGATATTAATAAAGCAGCAGGGGATTTCCTGCTGCTTTTCTTTCTCCAGTCAGTCAATAAAAATCCTTAACTATTGAAGTAAGTTGTGCTATTTGTAGACTAAAAATAGAAAGGTATTATGAAAAATACAAGTTTGAAGCATCAGTTTATTCTTATTATTGGTCTGTCATTACTGCTTCACCTGATAATCCTGGTGTTATTCCTCCTCTTTTCCAGATACCAACATTACAAAGACAGCACAAAACTTGCCTATGAAAAACAGATGGAACACGGTAAAGAAAAGGTCAAAAGAGAAGTTTTGCAGATGTATAATATTATTGATTTTGAATTGGAAATATATAAGCAGAATGTGAAAAAAAGAATAATGGAAAGAGCTTACGAAGGGTACAGTATTGCCTGGTCTATTTTTAACAAATATAAAAATGAAAAATCAGAAGCTGAAATCAAGGCGATGATTGTCAGTGCTCTTCACAATGTACGATTTTTCAATGGAAGAGGTTATTATTTCATTAACGATATGGATGCCAATGTAGTTATGTCCCCCATTATGCCGGAGGAAGTGGGTAATTCATACATAAATACTACAGAGGTGGATAATAAGTCAGTTTTAAAAAAAATCATAACTACGGTCAACAAGCAAAAAGAAGGTTTCATCACTTACAAAACATATCTGCCCGAAAGTGAGTTGCCTACCACTAACTCTTATTACAAGAAAATATCATTCGTAAAACTGTTCGAGCCTTTCAATTGGATTATTGGCACCGGGGATTACAGATACGGCAATATAATAGAATTAAAAGATAAAGTTATTAAAATGATTAACAGAAGAAAATATGGGGTAAACGGGTATTTTTTTGTTTACGATTTTAATGGCTTATGCCTGAGTCTACCCGCTGACAGGAGCAGGGAATATTCCAACCTGATAGGTATGAAAGATGTTACAGGAGAATCTGTAATAAAAAAAGCTATAAGTATTGCATCAAAAGGCGGCGGTTTTATGACGTGGTATTTTAAGTCTTTGGTGGAGGATAAGCCTTTAAAGAAAATAGGATATATAAAAGGTGTAGATGAGTTAAATATTTGGTTTGGAACCGGAATATATGTGGATGAAATTTCTTCTGCTTTTGCTAAACAACTGGAAGCTTACAAAAACATAACTGCCAGAAATAGTGCAGCCATTTTGCTTACTCTCGTTTTTGTTTACGTAATAATTTATCTACTTACAAGAAAATTAGTAACTAATCTCAGCAAAGATATAGACCTGGTGAGCATTTCTTTTGATAAAGCCCTGAAAGATGATAAGCTTATAGAGAAAAATATTACCAAAATGAATGAGTTACAGTCTTTAATAGATTCTTTTAATAATACGTTACGTAAAAAACATCTTTTTAACAGAATAGCACAGGAAAAAAAACGCCAGTTTGCGACACTTTTTGAAAAATCTGCCGAGCCTATGCTTATCCTTAATAAAAACGGATTTATCGACTGCAATAATGCCGCATTAGCTTTTCTTGGCTATACAGAGAAGGGAAATATTCTAAAACATCCTTCAAAAATTTCTCCTGATTTACAGCTGTACGGAAAAACCGTTAAATACTATGATGAAGTGATTAAGGAGCTTTATGAAACAAAAGGTGCAAAAAGCTTTGAATGGATACATTTTAAATCCGATGGAACACATATTTACGTTGCTACAATGCTGACATTCATAGAACCTCAGGATTTTATTTTTTGCACATGGAGGGATATCACAAAACGAGTGGTCGCCGAGAATGAGCTTTTAAATGAAAAAAATAAACTTGCCACAATGCTTGAAAGTATTAAAGACGGTGTGGTCATCGTTGATCTCGATTGCAGTATTACATATGTAAACGCTGCTTTTCTGAATATAACCGGCTATAATAAAAAAGAAATATTGTTTAAAAACTTTGATGAACTTTTATCATTTTATGATTTATCCACGACAAAGGCCGATTCATTCAAGGTAGCTTACGTTTTAGCTTCCAGAAAAAGCTACACAAATTTACATGGTCAAAGAATAATCACAAAAGAAGGGCTTGAGCGGATAATTTCAAAAGCAATAACTCCGATTCTTAATGAAAAAAATGAGTTAACCGGTGCTGTAATCACTTTGAGGGATATAACGGAAAATGTTATTTTTCAGCAGAAGAAAGCCAGGTATGAAAATTTACACTCTATTGCGATATTTACAGGAAGTATGGCTCATGAGTTTAACAATATTTTAACAGGAATACTTACAAATGCTTATTTGGCAAAAAAGATATCCGAATCTTCCAATGTTCACAATTTTATAACAAAGATAGAAGAAGCGGTTTTGGAAGCTACGAAAACCACCAATAAGCTTTTGAAATATACAGAAACAGGTGATTTACAAAAAGGTGTCACAAGTTTATTTGATATGATAAAAGATACAGCAGACTTTGTTTTCGCGGAATCTGAGATTTCTGTTAATGTTAATTATGATGACAATGTCTGGGAAATAGAGATTGATAAAGTAAAAATCAGTCAGTTGCTTAATAATATCTTTGTTAATGCCAAGCAGTCTATAGACGGTAACAACGGGAAAGTTGCTATAACTGTTGAAAATGTAAAACTGGGTGATGAAAACCACTATTCATTAAAAAATGGCAGATATGTAAAAATCAGAGTAAAAGATAATGGCAGAGGTATACCTGCAAAGTGGCATGATAAAATATTTGAGCCATATTTTACTACAAAAAAGCATAACAGTGGAATAGGTTTGTTTCGTGCAAAAAACATAGCGGTTAATCACGGTGGCACAGTAAAGTTGATTAATTCTGATGAAAGTGGGACTTCTTTTGATATTTTGTTGCCTGCTTTTGAAATCGGGGATGCTTTAGCGGAAAACTTTTCAAATAAAGAAAAAGAATTAAAACTGGATAAGCTTAGGTTTTTGATAATTGAGAAAAACGATATAGAAAGAGAAAGTTTAAAAAGTGTTTTGGAGTTTTTGGGTAATTATGCAGAAACAGCGGCTTCTTTTCCACAGGCCGGAAACATTTTGAGTGAAAATGACCTTTTTAATTTTTATATTGTTGGTGTTTCTTCAGAAGATGAGAAAGAATTTAGTGAATTTCTCAATTTCCACAAAGATGTGTTAGCTGATTATTCAGTGGTAGTTGTGTGTGAATTGCCCAAAACTGTTTTACCTGATGCATTAAGCAGTAACAAAAAAATTAATAAAATTGTCTATAAACCGCTGAAAATGGCAGAGTTGGAAAATATTGTAAAATTTGCAGGAACTAAAGGGTGAAAGCGTTTTTTATGTGAGATATTTTCCCCGAGTCGATGGATATTACATCAAAACGACATTTCTGCTCGTGTTGATAGAATTTTTTGATATATACCTGGGCTGATTTGATAATTTTATACTGTTTTCTTCTATCCACTGATTCAGCTCCTGTGCCGAACTGCCGGCTGCTTCTGCTTTTAACTTCAATAAAAACCAAAGTCTCATTCTGCAGAGCTATGATATCTATTTCACCAAAGGGAGTTCTGTAGTTTTTTTCTATTATCTGATATCCCTCTTTTTTTAAAAAAGCAGCGGCCTTTTGTTCTCCGGCATTTCCTTTTCTGCGCTTAAACATTTTTTAGAAAGCTTTTCCTGTGAATAGGTGTAATCCCATACTTTTTAATGGCTACTATGTGCTCTTTTGTGCCATAACCTTTATTTGAAAACCAATTGTAAACATCGTATTTATAATGAAAATTTTCCATCAGCTTGTCTCTATACACTTTGGCAAGTATTGATGCTGCCGCCACTTCTCTATATTTGTCCTCTGCTTTAAAAGGGTGAATATGCGGGCGGTTGAGATTTTTAAGAGGGACAGCATCTGTCACGATTTCATCAAAAATGTGATTTAATTTTTGGATTGCAAGATGCATCGCCTGTTTAGTTGCCTTGACAATGTTTATGTTATCAATAATATTACTGCATACTATACCAAAACCGTATGCAAGGGACTCTTCTTTTAGTAGTTTAGACAGGATTTCTCTTTTTTTTGCTGAAATTTTTTTAGAATCTATGATTCTGGTGTCATTGAAGTTTTCAGGTAAAATTACCGCGCAGGCCACAACCGGCCCTGCCAGACAACCCCTGCCTACTTCATCAACACCAACTCGTAGCATTAAGATTTCCTTTTACTTTCTATTGCCTCAGCCAGCCAGCTTGACCAGTGCTTTATACCTTCACCTGTTTTGCAGGATGTTTGGAAAATCTTAAGGTCAGGCTGTATCCCTTTTGCGTATTTTATGCATTCTTCTGTGTTGAAATCCACATGTTCCAAAAGATCTGTTTTGTTAATAATTAAGGCTGAGGAAACCCTTATCATGGAAGGATATTTCGCCGGTTTATCATCACCCTCGGTGGTACTTATGACAACAACCTTGCAGTCTTCCCCTAAATCAAAGCTTGAAGGGCAGACAAGATTGCCCACATTTTCAATGATAAGTAAGTCCATGTTGTCCAAATCAAATTGCTCAAGAGATTTCTCTATACCTGATGCTTCCAGGTGGCATGCCCCCCCTGTATTTATCTGATGTGCTTTTATCCCCAGTTTTCTTATGCGTTTCGCGTCGTTATCTGTTTGCAAATCCCCTTCAATAACCCCTATGTTGTATTTATCCTTCAGTCCGGTTAATGTGGACTCCAATATGCTCGTTTTGCCGCTGCCGGGAGAAGAAACAAGGTTCAGAACAAAAACTCCCTTTTCTTTGAATAACTCTCTTAAAGCGTCAGCTTTTTTTATATTTTTTGAAAGTATCTTTTCTTCAATGTTGATTTTTTCCATCAGTCCACCTCTATTTCTTTTATACTTAACTCTTCTCCGCTTAAAATTTCCATCTTGTATGACCCGCAGTTACTGCAGGAAAAAAACATCTCACTGTAGGTATCTTTTTTCCCACAATTATTACATTTGCCTACTATAGGTATATGTTCTATCAGTAATTCAGCGTTTGCAGCCATTGTATCTTCTTTTAGGGCATCAAAGGCGAATTTGAGGGAATTTTCTTCAATTGCAGTAAGTTGCCCAATTTTTAAGCAAACTTTGTTTATTTTTATGGCACTGTTTTCTGTTGCAGTGTTTATTGCTATATCAAGGACGTTTTGGGCTATACTGGCTTCGTGCATAATATATATTTATTCCTGAAACTATATCCAGTCAACCGAAATTTATTTTGCCCCCTCCCATTTTTTTTAAGAGCTGCGACAACAGCGGAATATTATTGGTGAGATAGTGAAGTGGAAAAATGGTAAATTGTTGAGTAGTTAAGTGGTTGAGTGGTGTATTATTATTAAGCATTAAGTGCTAAGTGTTAAATTTCACGAATCTTAAAAACCAATGCAAATCATAACATGGTAACCCCTGTTAAATCCATCTTTGATATGTTGCAAAGCAACAATTAACTTTGAACGTTGAACCTTGAACCTTGAA
>DDHP01000057.1:10076-24458 GCA_002338145.1 Deferribacteraceae bacterium UBA1873
ACCTTGAACCTTGAACCTTGAACATATCTCATACTCATTAAACGCCAGGCGTTGCGGATTACGAATACAATTGCTAAAATTTAATATAAAATTCGCTTTAAGTTTTATGAAAAACTATTAGTATAGAGCTTATGGAAAATTTAAAATTTTTATCCGATATTACAAATCTGCTTTTAAATTTTAGCAGCAGCAAAAATGTGCTTAATGAGCTTACCCGATTATTGGCAAAATATTTGTCATCCGAAGTATGTTCGATATATACTTACGACGAAAAGAAAGAAGTGCTTGTACTCAAGGCGACTTACGGTTTGAATCAGGCATCCGTCGGCAATGTATCTATGTCGGCTCAGGAGGGGCTGACAGGTACTACGTTTTCTTCCGGCAGCTATCAGTTCATTGCCAATGCCTCGGCGCATCCCAAGTTCAAATATTTCCCGGGTATTGGTGAAGATCCGTATAACACGTTCATAGGCATCCCTTTGAAAAAGCAGGAAGAAACATTCGGAGTGCTGGTTTTCCAGTTTATAGATAGCCCTGAAGATTCGAATGTTTTGAAAATGCTCCTTGAGACTATCGGAAATATGCTTTCAGGTTTTTTGAAAAACCATACCCTTCTGAACAGCAATATAACCAGACCTCAGAATTATGACGAGGAAATGGTAATACAGGGGATACCTATTTCCGAAGGGATTTCCATCGGTAAACCTGTTCATATGGTCTATCATTTTCTTGATGATGACAGTAAAGTGAAGGATGTTGCCAGAGAAGAAGAGAGGTTGAAATGTTCCTTTGAGAAAACCAAAAATGAAATAATGTCCGTTATCAATAATATCGATTCGGGAAATCTTAGAATTGACAAGGAAATTTTTCACACGCACCTTATGATTTTATCCGACGGTTCATTCAGGGATGATATTTTTCACCATGTCCTTAATCTTGGGCGTTCCGCTGCTTACAGTATCAGGCATGTTTCGGATAAGTTTATAGAGCGTTTCAAAAAAATAGATGATCCTTATCTGAAGGAGCGTGCAGCCGATATAGAAGATGTCTGCAACAGGCTGCTGAAAAACCTGGGAGTCATTGAGCGTCATATTTCACTGGAAAAGGAAAGTATTATTGTGTCCAATCAGCTGGGACCTGGAGACACGGCCTCTCTGGATCTTTCAAAGGTGAAGGGAATTGTTACTGAGGAGGACGGCCAGACGTCGCATATGGCACTTATTGCCAGGGGAATGGGTATTCCTGCTGTAAGCGGTATAGAGAATGTTATTGATATCACTGAATATGCTAAAAATATGATAATTGACGGGTATGAAGGTAAAATAATCATAAATCCTTCGGAAAGCACCAGAAACAAATATTTATCGATGCAGTCGCAATTGCAAGCATCAGGTGCAACTATCGAAAAACTTCCCCACGAAATAGTCTGTCATATGGGGCGTAAGGTTTATTTGGGGGCAAATGTTGCAAGTATACTTGATGCCGATAAAGCCCAGGAGTTAGGCGCTTTTGATATAGGTCTTGTCAGAACGGAAATTTTTTATCTTGCTGAAGGAGAGGAAAATTTCAATATTGAGGCTCAAAAAAAGATATATCAGTCTATTTTGAATAAGTATACTAACGGAGCTGTAACGTTCCGCCTTCTGGATATAGGGGCGGATAAGATGGCAAAGTACTCAGCCAAAGAGCAGAACCCTGCCATGGGGCTGCGGGGGGCGCGGTTTCTTATTAAGAACGAAACGTTGCTGCAAACCCAGCTGGAAGCTTTGCTGGATTTGAATGATTCCAGGGTAAAACTGCTTGTTCCTTTTGTGGCAAAGCCCGAAGAATTTTATGAGATAAAGGATATTATCAAAAGAAAAGCCGAAACAATGGGAGTCAATATGCCGCCGGTGGGTGTGATGATTGAAATCCCTTCCATAGTTTTTGCACTGGAAAAGCTGGATGATGAGGCGGATTTTTATAGCATCGGAACCAATGATCTGTTTCAGTATTTTTTTGCGGCGGATAGAAACAATAGTCAGATTTTCAGCAAGTATAAAATACTATCGGAATCCTTTATGAAGTTTATGAAATTTATTTGCACCAAAATTTCTCAAAACGGCAAAGATGTTGAGATTTGCGGGGAGATAGCACATGAGGAAGAAATTTTATACAGCCTTATCGAAATGGGTTATTCCAAGTTCAGCCTCAATCCCTATCTGATGAGCAAGGCTTCCGAGCTTATAATTGACAGATGTAAGCGCTAAAATTAGGCAGATATTTTTTTGAAAAAAAAGAAGCATCTAATCTTAAAACTCCAGATATGATAATTTTGCAAGGTTGCCAACAAGATTTTTGTTGACTTTGGGAAATCATATTGTTATAAAGTTTGTCCTTATACGATACGTTAAGGGTTTTGAACCGTCTATTTGTGTTTAAGAACAGCGGAGGTGATTGGAATGTTTGCAATTATAAAAACTGGTGGCAAACAGTACACGGCGAAACCGGGTGATATTGTGAATGTTGAAAAGATAGATGCGGAAAAAGGTGGTATTGTTGAACTGAACAATATACTGGCCGTATCTGATGGTGAGGAATTCAATTTTGGAAAGCCTTATCTTAATAATGTTTCAGTTGAAGCTGAGGTTATCGACCAGATTAGGGGTAAAAAAGTAACTGTATTTAAAAGAAAGCCGAAAAAAGACTATAAAAGAAAGTACGGTCACAGGCAGTATTTTACAAAACTGAAAATAAAAGAAATAAAGATTAACTAGGAGGCTGTTATGGCTCATAAAAAAGCTGGTGGTAGCACAAGAAACGGCAGGGACAGTGAAAGTAAACGCCTCGGAGTTAAGCGTTTTGGCGGTCAGTATGTTAAGGCCGGTAATATAATTGTCAGACAAAGAGGTACGAAATTTAAACCAGGAAAGAATGTAGGGCTTGGTAAGGATTATACCATTTTTGCTCTCCAGGAAGGCTATGTCCAATTTGAAAATAAAGGCAGGAAAGGAAAATTTATATCTGTCCTTGATGAAAAACGTGTTTAGTCTGTTAAAATAGCCTCTGTTTTCTGCAGAGGCTGATATCTTCCCATGAAATTTCTTGATACTATCAAAATTAATGTAAAAGCCGGAGACGGCGGTAAAGGCTGTGTAAGCTTCAGACGGGAAAAATACGTCCCCCGTGGAGGACCGGATGGCGGCAACGGTGGACATGGAGGGAGTATTTTTCTGGTAGGTGACAGATCCAAGTATACGTTGCTGGATCTTAACTATATGACTAACTATTCGGCTGAGCGGGGAGAGCATGGCAAAGGTAAAGATATGCACGGAAGAAAAGGGAAGGATTTGGAAATTAAAGTGCCGCTGGGAACAATTGTAAAGGATGCTGATACTTTTGAGGTGCTTGGTGATATAACGGCTGACGGGCAGAAGGTTCTTGTTGCAGAAGGTGGGAAAGGCGGCAGAGGAAATATGTCTTTCGTAAATTCCACAAGGCGGGCACCCAGGATTGCAGAGGAGGGGCAACAAGGGGAGGAAAGAAGACTGTTTTTAGAGCTAAAGCTTATAGCTGATGTCGGCGTGGTAGGTTTCCCAAACACCGGTAAATCCACTTTTATTTCGGTGGTTTCAGCTGCCAAACCTAAAATAGCTGATTATCCTTTTACTACGATTACTCCAAATTTGGGAGTGGTAAAAAGCAAAACTGGCGGTTCTTTTGTAGTAGCCGACATGCCGGGGCTTATTGAAGGCGCACACGATAACGCCGGTTTAGGTGTAAGGTTTTTGAAACATATGGAGAGAACAAAAATTTTTCTACACTTTGTCGATTCTTCCGCAGAGTCTTCCCTTATAGACAGATACGAAACTATACGGAAAGAATTATCCCTGTATTCTGAAAAACTGGCTTCTAAAGAAGAAATCGTAGTAGCAACGAAAACAGATGCCAGTATAAAAGCCAATATTGAAGAATTCAGAGAATATATCTTTTCAAATTATAATAAGCGCTTATTTTTTATTTCATCGGTTACAGGTGAAGGTATTGATGAATTGTTACAGGCAATCTGGGAAAAGATAGAGAGTCTTCCGAGGATGGATTAATTATGGATAAGCTGGGAAATATTATAGCCGAATATCTCCCCGAAAATGTTTCACATATAATCAAAATAAGTGCTGTATATAAATATGTCGTCGGCGAAAGAATCTGGAAAGTTTCCAAACCTGTTAAATATGACGGGAAAATTTTAACTGTGGCAGTTTTTGACAATATCTGGATACAGGAGCTTTCATTTTTAAAGCAGGACATCATAAACAAGCTGAAATCTGAAGGTGCAAATGTTAGCGATATAAAGTTTGTGCATAGATTTAAGCCGCTTACCCAGGAGAAAAAATTTTATAAGCGGACAGTAACAGAAAAAGAAATGGTTTTTGTGGACAGGTTTTCCAGTTTTATAAAGGATGATTCTTTGAGACAATCGTACAGAAAAGCATTAACATCTTATTTCCAAAGGTATTCACTGAGAGACTTTTTTCTTGAATAATTCCAAATAGTGTGTATTTTATCTGCTGGAGAGAATGATGACATTAAATATTGTAAAATTTCCAGATAAAACGTTACGTAACAAAGCCAAACCTGTTGCAGAGTTGGATGAAACAGTGCTGAAGCAACTGGATGACATGGCAGAAACGATGTATAATGCTCCGGGGGTTGGCTTGGCAGCTCCTCAGGTGGGTATTAGTAAAAGATTAATAGTGATGGATGTGAGCAGTGAGGGAGAACCAAAGAAACTGATTAAGCTAATAAACCCGGAAATAATTGAGTATTACGGGGAGGAGTCCGGAGAAGAAGGGTGCTTAAGTCTCCCCGGAGAGTATGCAGAAGTAAAAAGAGCTGAAAAAATTATATACCGCGCAATGGATGAAAATGGTCAGGAGTATGAAGAAGAAGCTTCAGGATTAATAGCAAGGGTCATTCAGCATGAAGTGGACCATTTAGATGGGGTTTTGTTTATTGATAAATTAAGTTCTTTAAAACGTGACATGATAAAAAAGCGGATAAAAAAACGAATAATACAGGGCGATTACTGATTTTTGTTTGATAATTACCCTTTTTTGCGCAAGATAATTCTCCTAAAAATCTCGACAAACAGATGTTTTTGATGTATGAAAGTATCCGAAAATATAAGTGTGGGTGCTGATTATGCAGGATTTCCTGAAAAAATATGAAAAAAAATCTAATTATGTTAAAAATCTTGTTAGTCTTTACGAAGCTGGCAATACAGTTCCATTTATTGCCCGGTATCGTAAGGAACAGACAGGAGGTATGGATGAAATTGAAATAAGAGCATTACTGGAAGATTACGAATATTATCTGAGTTTAAAAAATAGAAAAAAAGATGTTTTGGCAAAAATTGATGAAAAAGGTAAATTGACTGATAATCTTAAAGCAAGTATTTTAAATGCCAACACGTTGAAAGAAGTTGAGGACTTATATTTACCTTACAAGTCGAAACGTAAAACAAAGGCAGAGATTGCAAGGGAAACCGGGCTGGAAACACTTGCTGATATTATTAAATCAACTGAAAATGAAAGTGAGATATATTCTCATGCAGAAAATTATATCAATAATGAAAATGTAAATTCCGCGGATATTGCTGTTACAATGGCCTGTGATATTATTGTTGAGGAAATTGGACATGATATCGAAATAAAAAACAGGCTTAGGGAACTGTTTTTCCATAAAGGTGTTCTGACTTCCTTCGCAAAAGAGATGAAAACCAGGCAGTTTGAAGATTACTATGATTTCAGCTGTCCTGTAAAAAATATGGCTGAACACAGAATCCTGGCCATATTCAGAGGCGAGTCTCAAAAAGAATTGAGAGTTAAAATTGATGTGGAAGAAGAGCTTCTTTTTAACAGTATATACAGTATTCTGCAAAACAGAGAAATTGCTTTGAACAGCATGGTTATCAAATCCGTTCACAAAGCATTAAAAAGAATGCTTGAGCCTTCATTAGAGCTGGAATTACGTAATGAACTGAAGAATAAGGCAGAAAAACAGGCGATAAAAGTATTTGCCGAGAATCTGAAAAATCTTCTTTTAACACCGCCTGTGAAAAACAGACGTATTCTGGGAATCGATCCGGCTTTCAGGACGGGGTGTAAGTTTGCTGCTGTGGACGAGAGGGGAAGATTGCTTGATTACGGTGTTATTTATCCAACGGAACCCCAAAGTGATTATATTAACAGCAAAAATACACTTCTTGATGTAATAAAAGAGCACCGTATAAACATTATAACAATTGGAAACGGAACGGGTAGCAGACAGACGGAAGAATTTGTTGATAAAGTTATCCAGGAAGAAAACCTTGATATCACCTACACAATAGTCAGCGAAGCAGGGGCCAGCGTTTATTCTGCAAGTGAGGAAGCGGCAAAAGAATTTCCCGCTCTTGATGTAACCATCAGAGGTGCTGTGTCTATTGCCAGAAGGGTTTTGGATCCTTTAGCTGAATTTGTAAAAATCGATCCTAAGTCTATAGGTGTTGGGATGTATCAGCACGATGTAAACCAGAAGCTTCTTCAGAAAACCCTTGATGAAGTGGTTGAGGATGTTGTTAACAATGTAGGTGTCGATTTAAATACGGCAAGCCCTTCCCTTCTTAAATATGTTGCCGGTCTGAACCGGAATATCGCTGATAAAATATATAAACTGAGGCAGGAGAAGAATAAGTTCTCTTCACGTAAGGATCTGCTGAAGGTTACAGGTATAGGAGAAGACATTTTCAGGCAGTGTGCAGGCTTTCTGAAAATATATGATGGTGATGAGCCCCTGGATAAAATGTTTATTCATCCCGAAAGTTACGACTTTGTGTATTCGCTATTAAGCCATCTTAATGTAAATGTAAAAAATGCCAATATGCTTTCCCTTGCTCTGAAAAATAAGAATATCAGTGAAATTAAAAATAAATTTGATGTGGGTGAACTGACATTTCAGGATATCATTGAAAATCTGCAGAAGCCTGATCTGGATATTAGAGATAATGTTGATCCCCTTGTGTTTAAAAAGGGTATTCTTAGGATAGAAGATTTGAAACCCGGAATGCAGTTGACCGGCAAAATTACCAATGTGGTGGATTTTGGAGCATTTGTAGATATTGGTTTGAAAAATGACGGCCTGGTTCATATCTCAGAAATTACAGAAAGGTTTGTAAAACATCCGGGCGAGGTTGTGTCTGTCGGGCAAGTGGTAACAGCACGGGTCCTTAACGTGGATGAAAGTCGTGGAAGGATAAGCCTGTCTTTACGATAAATTTTATGATGATGGAATGATGTTTTGCAAAAGAATACTTTGAATAAAATACTTGTTTTTAATCCATCTTTTATCGGTGATAGTATTCTTACCACACCCCTTATAACAGTAATTAAAAAACTCTATCCCAAGAGCAAAATATCTTTTTGTGTTCGTCCGGAATCTTCAGAACTGTTTGAGTGTTTGGAAGATATTAATGAAATGATAATTTTTGATAAGAGAAACAAAGACAGGGGGTTGAAAGGGATAATAGATTTTTCCCAAAAACTCAGAAATGAAGGCTTCGATTTGATTATTTCGCCTCATAAGTCTTTTCGAACGGTAATTTTGCTGAAGTTAAGCGGTTGCAAAAATATAGTGGGATTTAAAGAGGCAGCGTGCAGTTTCCTTTTTGACAGTAATGTGCACAGGGATATGAATCTCCACGAAGTGGAACGTAATTTATTACTTTTATTTAATATTAGTGAAGATTATTCATTCGATGAAATAAAAAAAATGGCTGAATATCCTAAGGTATGTAGTGACAGTGAGTACGAGAAGAAATTGCGAATTTTGTTTAAATGTTTAAAAAAAGATTGTAGAAAAATAGCGTGTATAGCACCAGCAAGTGTTTGGAATACGAAAATGTGGCCAATTGAACACTATGCCAGAGTTATAGAGAAACTTTTCAGTGAGAATATCTATTCTTTGGTGATTGCTTCCAAAAAGGAGTACTCAGTAATTAGACGGCTTAAAGATGAATGTAGTGTTCCTTTTCTTGACTTTGCCGCTAAAACGTCACTTTCTGAGCTTACTGCCATAATAAAAAATATCGATATACTGTTATGCAATGACAGTGCCCCAATGCATATTGCTGCCAGTCATAAAACACCGGTTGTTGCTATTTTTGGCCCAACGACAGAGAATCTCGGTTTTTTCCCATATGGTGAAGGTGAAAGTAGGGTAATTGAGGATAAAAATCTTGATTGCAGGCCATGTGCTCTTCACGGAGGCAAAAAGTGTCCCGAAAAGCATTTTAAATGTATGAGAAATATATCCCCTGCTCAGGTTTACACCACTGTGATGGAATTAATTCTATGAAAATATTAATTATCCGTTTCAGTGCACTTGGGGACGTAATTTTAACAACCGGTGTTATCAGGTATATAAGAAAATGTATACCGGAACTGACTATTGATGTAATGACCTACTCGCATTATGCAGATGTTTTCAAAGGTAATCCTGATATTAATAATGTATTGTCGGTAGATAAACAGTGGGGCTTGAAAAAAAAGTTTTTTTTTATGGCTAAAGTGTTGAAAAATTATGACCATATTTTTGACTTACACGCAAAATTTTCTGGTATTGTAATACAGGCATTGTCATTGCTACCTTTCAACTTAAAAGTAAGGTTTCACAGATATAAGAAAGATTCACTCAAGCGAAGACTATATGTAAAGTACAGATTATTTAAAAAAGAGTTACAGACACATGTGACGACTAAATATTTTGAGCCTTTCAGAGAGGTTTTCTCACTTAAAAAACCGGAAGTTGAAGATCTTAGGCCTATCATATACGTTGAAACTTCGTCAAGCAAATACAAAGACTGTATTGTTGTACACCCTTTTGCCAGTAAAAAAACAAAAGAGTGGCCATATACAAAAGAGCTTGTGGATAAGCTTACCGAAACAGGAAAAAATGTCTGTATAATTGGAAACAAGCCTTATAATTACACCCATGAGCGAGTAACAGATTTAGGTGGGCAAACAGGTATTGCCGATATGTTTAAGATTCTGAGCAACAGTAAGTGCTTGATAACCACAGATTCTGGTCCAATGCACGCAGCGATAGCATTAAATATTCCGGTAGTGGCTATTTTCGGACCTACAACCAGGGAGTTTGGTTTTTTCCCTGTTTTTAGTAATTCTTCAGTTGTTCAGGTTGAAGACCTAAAGTGCCGCCCGTGTCATGTACATGGGAGTGATTTTTGCCGGGAAAGACATTTTCGGTGTATGAAAGATATTCACGTTTGTCACGTTATGAAAAAAATTCAAGAAATAAGAGCTTTGAATAATTGAACCATTATAAATGTTACCACCTTCAGCCCCCTAACTTTTTGATAGGAGTGGAGCTAAGTTCCTCCCCTAAGTTAGGGGAGGTTGTAAATCGAGCACTGAGCACATAAATTCTTATATGCTCAGTGCTTGAATAGGTGGGGTACTTATTCAAAGTTTTTGAAATGAATGTCTTATAAATATTTTTGTTGGAAAGTTGACTGTGTATACAGTTTTTCAAACGGGAAATAGATAGTGTTACAGGAATTTGTTATTTTACTATCACCTGTTTGTAGTACAGTCATATTTATCTCGAAAAAATGTTGTATATACTGCATGCATTACTATTGATAGTGTATAATGCACTAATAATGAATAATAAATCGAATTTCTGAAACAGTGTATTGGAAAACCAGAAAAGGCTTAACCTTCCCTGGTTTTTGTACTATTTTTCTAAGGAAAATTCCATTGTGTCAAACCAAAATCCGTCCTGATGCATAAAATCCAGCTCGGCTTCAATGATCTGATAGTGTTTCTCTTCAACGCCTGCAAGCTTGGTAAAAAATTCCTTTACCTCTTTGCTGTAGTCTTTTTGGGCTTCTGCTTTGTAAAAATCTATAGCTTTTTTCTCATGGGAAAGTGCTATTTTCAAGGCTTCCTCATCTCCAATCTCCCCTTTTTCGACAGGTTGAAGACTCAAATCTTTCTGATCCGGCATGAAATTGGAAAGTCTGGCCTTGGGTACCTCTACTTTTTCAACTGTTGTTCCTTCTGACAAAGAGGAAATCATCCTTTCTATCAGCTCCAGGTGGTCTACCTCATCTGATGCCAGCTGAAGAAACATATTTTTACCAGAGACAACTTTTGTCTCTTTGGCAAATTTAAGATAGCTCCTCAATCCTTCCTTCTCTGCTTCGTAACCTAATTTTAAAGCTTCCAGCAATTTTTTGTTTGGCATATCCTAAGCCTCCTTGGTTTATATCTCATCCAAATTATATATATTTGGTATTTTTAAACAACCAGAAAATATTTTCAAACACATTATTTTCACATTAAACATGTTCAAATCGCTATTAACTTATCAATTCTTTCCAATGTTCGCCGCCAAGGAAGCTTTCTCCTGCTTCGTCATCCATCTTCTTAAAAAGATCATAAGTCATATTAAAGCTCATTATGTTGCCACCGACGCTGTTTTTGGCAACTTTCCTGGCCGAAACATCTAACAGACCTACTATGCCCTTGGGATTTTCTGAATTTAACTGCTTGTATGTTAAAATACCAGAAGATTGACAGCCGGCACCGAAGGGAACTTCCACATTGTGCATTCCCTTTCTGAAATAGTTGCATAATGTTATCAGAGCTGAGAGCTGGTGAGCATTACAAAATATTGTTACAGTCACTGGCTTTTCACTCTCTTCTACTTTGCTTAAAGGTTTGAATACTGTATATTTAGCAGGAATATCCATAAATCCCAGCTCATTGATAAAATCTTCCACTATTTCGGGGCTTTTTGCATTGCGCTCACCATAAATGAATTTATGCATAAAATTTTCAGGTGCTTTTCCTTCCATCTGTTCCGCCACAGCTTCACCTTTCGGGTATCCCTTGTTGCCGTGTGATAAAAATCTGGTAAAACAGTCAATACTACCGGGGAAATTTTCATATTGATTTCCGAACCCCAGTCCGACACCTCCGCCCGGGCATCCAAAGGTTTCAGCATCTACAACAGCGGTTCTTCCCTTGGCTGCAGCAGTCATGAGCGATATTACACAACCTCTTTTTCCTTTTTTGAATTGAATTTTTTCTTCAGGTGCCTCATCTGTCCAAATTGTTGCAACAGGTTCAGATTGTAGCTTTAGATATTCGCACATATTACATTTCATAGGTACCTCCTTTGCTCGAAAAGCTTTGAATAAGTGTTTTCCAAGTTTACGGCTGAGCACTTAAAACTTAAGTGCTGAATCAGCCATGCTTTCTGAATTATTAGAAACACTCAGTTTTACGATAATAAGTTTATTGTACATGATGTATTTTGCAAGTGGAAATTCCTGTTTTTAAAAAATTTATTCAACTAAATGCTGAGATTATTTAATAGTGTCAAAGTCTATTTTATTGCGTCATAGTAATTATTTCTATAAGCAAAAAAAGGAAATAAACAACGATAGCCGCAAAATTAATATTATTTAAAAGTATAACAATATTCAAAAAGCCCACTTTTTTCATTTATAAGAATGTAATGGTTTTTCGGATGGAAACTACTTATAAAAAAATAAGAGAATACTCTGAACATATTTAAGCAATATTTGCACACAATTTCAAATGTATTTGTTTCTTAATGCCTGTATTATAAACATGTATAAGTTAAATATAATGATAAACTGCTTTAACCTAATCACTGTCATGTTTTGCTTAGTTCTCCGTTGCACATTCTGCCTTATTTAAAAATGTAATAAGGTTATTTTGTTGCAAACTGAATCAATTATAAAAAAATTTGCATAAGTGTTGAATATTCTGAGCTAAAGAGATATAATTTATAAATAGTTTAATTCAACAGGAGGTGTTTGCTATGTCCAGAGTTATTTTTGATAATGGCACCCATAGGTGTATAGTTTTTGACGATATCCTTAATGAAGGCGAAGTTGAGATAGAGGATGTCCAGTCGAACCAGTTTCTCATTGTTAATAAAGATCATGGCCTTTTATTTGATCCGGGAGGAGCCAAAGTTTTTCAGCCGTTACATAAGGAAATTTCCAAATTTATATATCCCAGAAAAGTAAAAAAAATTGTCATTTCTCACCAGGATCCGGATACTGGTGCAGGCATAAATTACTGGATGGTTTTTTCAAATGCTACTGCTTATGTCCCTCAATTATGGGCTAGATTTATCCCTCATTTTTGCAGGCAGAGCATTGAAAAAAACTTTTTTACCTCAATACCTGAGGAAGGGATGAGACTTAATCTGAATGATTCGGAGTTTATACTTCTGCCTGCTCACTTCCTTCATTCAGTCGGGAATATACATATGTATGATGCTACTTCAAAGATACTTTTTTCCGGTGACATGGGAACGTCTTTATTACCTTTTACCGCTGATTTTGAGCCTGTTGAAGATTTTGAAGAGCATGTCAAATTTATGGAAGGATTTCATAAAAGGTATATAGTTTCCAACAAAGTGTGCAAATTGTGGGTTAATATGGTTAGAGATTTGGATATTGAAATGATAATTCCTCAACATGGGCGTAAATATTTCAAAGGTAAAGAGATGGTTAATAGGTTTATTGACTGGGTGTATAATCTACAGTGCGGCATAGATTTATTAAACCAAAATGCGTATACTATACCTCCTGAATAGGATCTTCTCTATCTGTTTTAAATTTTGAATTTGATAAGCATAGTTGATAATGAATTATTGCAAATATTCTGCAAATCTCCGGAGTAAACCGAATTATTTATTTACAAAGGTGTATTTTTTGTAATAAATACTTATATTCTTAATAAAAAGATGAAAAAAAACGGGAAGACTGTTTTCCGTGATTTTGAGGAAATCATGATTGCTGAAAAGCTTACTGAGGTAAAAGAAAGAATAAAAAAAGCGGCAGAAAAATCCCCTCAGGCTGATAAAAATGTCACCCTTGTCGCAGTGAGCAAGACGTTTCCCCCTTCCAGCATAAGAGAAGCATACGAGGCAGGTCAGAAAATTTTTGGCGAAAATAAAGTGCAAGAGGCACTGGATAAAATCGACAAATGTAAAGATTTATCAGCAGCAGAATTTCACATGATCGGTCATTTGCAAAGCAATAAAGTTAAATATATCCCAGGTGTTTTTAAACTTATACATTCAGTGGACAGGGAAAGCCTGGTAAAAGAGATGCATAAACGTTTTCAGAGAGAAGGTGTAAAGCATGATATACTGGTGCAGATAAACCTGGCTCGTGAAGAACAGAAAGGCGGAGTCACCCCGGAGAAGTTGGATGATTTGCTGGAATATATCCTCCAGTGTAACTCACTTAATTTACGTGGGTTTATGTTTATGCCCCCTTTTCGGGAAGATCCCGAAGACAATAGGTATCTTTTTAAAAAAATGTATGAATTGTTTTCTTCTTACAAAGATCAGTTTGAAAAATCTGATATGAAGGATTTTGATACCCTTTCAATGGGTATGAGTGCTGATTTTGAGATAGCTGTTGAAGAAGGCTCCACTATGGTGAGAGTGGGTTCAAAAATTTTTGGCAAAAGAACCTATAACAAGTGAATTTTTAATGTTTCTAATCGGTTTTATAGTCAAACTTTATATTATTGTTTTGTTATTGCTTCCTCCGATAAGTATGATAGACATAATGCCTATCATTTTGGTTTTATGATTGAATTTTTCAGAATGTTTTTAAATAGAGTTATCGGGATAATATTTTAATATGTTTTCTAATACCAGATTTGTGATTTTGGGTCTTATTGGAATATTTTTTATCGTTAGCCTTGGCGTTGCGGGTTATATGTACATAGAAGGTGCAGGATTTATTGATGCGCTTTACATGACTATCATTACTATTGCTACAGTAGGTTTTAGAGAAGTTTTTGAGCTTTCATCTGCAGGTAAAATTTTTACAATAATAATTATTATACTCGGAACGGGGTTCATCGCCTACGCTGCTACGCAAATTATTGATTACTTAATCGCTGGAGAGATAAAGAAAAGCTTTTGGAGAAAAAAGATGGATAAAAAAATTAAACAAATGGAGAATCATTACATTATTTGCGGTTACGGAAGAATGGGACGCTTTATTGTGGAAAGACTTAAATTTAACAATGAAAAATTTGCTGTTATTGAAATAAATTCCGAAATGGAGAAGGAGGCAGAAGAATTAGGGGAAGTATTCGTTTTTGGTGATGCCACCAAAAGTGATGTTTTGAAAAAAGCTGGTATAGAAAGAGCAAGAGGATTGGTTTCTGTGGTAGATTCTGATGCACGGAATGTTTATATTACATTAACCGCCAAATGGCTCAACCCTAATCTTTATATAATTACAAAAGCCAATGATGAAGATGCCGCTTCTAAAAT
>DDHP01000057.1:24694-33740 GCA_002338145.1 Deferribacteraceae bacterium UBA1873
TCGTTTCTCCTAAACTGATGGGAGGGCGAACTATTGCCAACAGCATCCTAAAACCGAATGTTAGCGAATTTCTTGAGCTTGCACTGTCTTATAACGAATACGATATAGATGTAGGGGAATTTAAATTGCCAGAATCTTCTTCTTTGATTAATAAGAAAATTTATGAAACTGATATCAGAAAGATTGGTATAATTATAATAGCTATCAGAAATGAGGATGGTACTTTTATCTACAACCCAGGACCTAACCAGATTCTGGAAAAGGGGGATACTCTGATAGTGCTGGGAAGGAATGAAGATTTTGAACGTTTACACAGGTTGTTGTAAGATGAAATAATGATTATTTTAAATGATTCAATTCCACTGTTTTTGAGCAATATTCCTATCAAAAGGGATGAAATCTCACGTTAAAACCTGAGATTGTCCAAAATAGCATTTTTATCAAATCATTTCTATTTCAATATTATACATACTAACTACTTGTAAAATTAATGAAAATTTGGGTGGTGGCAGTAGAGTATTGCTATGCACACCCGAAGAGCTGTTCTACGCTTTACTGTAAAAATGACTTTAGGAAGGATTCCTCTTGCTGATGTATTTTATAGTGTGGTATAATAAAGAAATAGGTAGGTGGTTACTTTACTTGAAGTGAAGATATGTATGAATATTATTTTGCAGACATTTTGCAATTTTAGCTGATGAGTTGTTTTATAGATTAGAGAATCTTTATTTAATCTCATTTCTGTTTATTTCTGTTGAGCCGCTTTAATATCCGAGAATTGATTCTTAGCTCGCACTAAGTGCCGTAGCCCGGAAACTAAATTACCAAATATAAAAGGGTTGGAAAACATGCAAGCATTTACAGGAAATTTCCCTATTATAGGGATAGGAGCATCTGCAGGTGGATTAAAAGCTCTTGAAGAATTTTTTTCAAAAGTGCCGGATAGCCCTAATATGGCTTTCGTTGTAGTAGTTCATTTAACACCGGAACAACCGAGTTTATTATCTGAACTGCTACAAAAAAAGACAAGTCTCAAGATTACTTTTGCAAAAGATGGAGAGTTTGTTGAAATAAACCATGTGTATATAATGCCTCCCAAGTTTGAAATTAAGCTTTATCACCGGAAAATCCAGCTACTTGAGTCTATAAACAAATCGTTAAGTTTACCCATTGACTCTTTTTTTCATTCCCTTGCTAAGGATATACAAAAACAAGCAGTTGGTATTGTTCTTTCGGGTACCGGAACAGACGGAACTAAAGGAATAACAGAAATCAAAGCATCTGACGGCCTTGTACTTGTGCAGTCGGAAGAAACAGCAGAATTTAAAGGGATGCCCGGGAGTGCTATTCAAGCAGGTGTGGCTGATATGATTCTGCCTCCGGAAGAAATGCCACAAATAATTGCCCAATATTTAAAAAGCAGCACTCATTTGATAAAAAAAGAAACACAGGAACAGGAAAAGAAAGCATGGCTGGATAAAGTCCTAAATATATTGAGGAATCAAACAAGTTACGACTTTTCTCCATATAAGTCTAATACCATACAGAGGCGTATTAACCGGCGGATGGCATTAAATCAAATTAATAGTTACAAGGATTATATTAACTATATGCGTAAAGAGAGCAATGAGATTGACGCACTTTTTAATGAACTCCTCATTGGTGTTACATCGTTTTTTCGGGATAAGGAATCCTTTGACACTTTAAAAACAAAAGGCTTTCCATCCGCTTTTGAATATGTGCCGGAGAATTCAAGTTTCCGTGTTTGGGTACCCGCTTGCTCCACAGGTGAAGAGGTATATTCCCTTGCTATCACCATTAAAGAATACCTTGAAATAACCTCCAGACAGGTCAATTTGCAGCTATTTGGGACAGATATTAACAAACATGCTATAACAAAAGCACGTGAAGGAACATTTCCTGCCAACATTGCTGCTGATGTAGGTAAAAAACGCCTGGAGAAATATTTTATAAAAGAAGGAAATTATTTTCGTATTAATGATGAAATCAGAAACCTGGTAGTCTTTTCAGTTCAAAACGTATTAAAGGATCCTCCGTTTTCCCGGCTGAATATGATATCATGCCGAAATTTGCTGATTTATCTGAATCCGGAAACACAAAAAAAATTAATTCCGCTTTTTCACTATATTTTAAAACCTTCGGGGTTGCTGATGCTTGGCTCATCAGAAACAACGGGGGAGTTTTCCTATCTTTTTGAATCTCTGGATCAGAAATGGAAAATATTCCGGAGAAAAGAAGTCCCGGATACTGTAAGAGATAAAGTTAATTTCCCCAGCGAATCAACGTTTCATGAACAAAAAGAGCAACAAGTATCCGAATCAAGCAGGCATAATAAAGAAAATTTTGCACATATAACAAAAGAAGCCATTCTGAAACAGTTTGCACCAAAAGGAATTTTGGTAGATGCAGAAGGGAATATATTGCATATTGAAGGTCGTTTGGGGAAATTTCTGGAACAACCGAACGGCCCCCCCACAAACAACATTCTGGATCAGGCAAAAGAAGGGCTGTATATTGAGCTTGCAGCAGCTTTACGAAAAGCCAAAAACAATGACGAGTTAGTTTCACGACAGAATATACATATAAAAAACAACAACGAAACATTGGTAATAAATCTTTATGTTTCTCCGCAAATGAAACACGACGATCAACAAAAGTGCTATTTAATAGTATTCGAAGAGATTGATGAACCTGAAATAAATACGCGTGACAAATCTGCAACTTTTGATTCATCCAAAATGGAAGAATTGGAAAGGGAACTACAGATAAACCGCGAGAATCACAAAATTACGGTTGAAGAACTTAAGTCAGCCAATGAAGAGCTGCAATCCTCCAATGAGGAGCTACAGTCCACTAATGAAGAACTTGAATCCTCCAAAGAAGAACTTCAGTCCTTTAATGAAGAATTGCAAACTGTTAATGCCGAGTTACAGAGCAAGGTTGAAGAACTTTCTACATCCCGGGATGATATGTATAATCTTTTGAATAGCCGGGAAATAGCCACAATATTTGTGGATAATAATATACTTATCCGAAGGTTTACAGATGAAGCCACAAAGATTATCAATCTTATAAATTCAGATCTTGACCGCCCTTTGGAACATATTCTGACTAATCTCACGTATAAAAATCTGAAAGAAGATATACTGGATGTCCTTATCAAACTGGTACCTAAGGAACGTGAAGTACAAACAAAGGATGGGCAATGGTATAGTATGCGTATAATGCCATACCGTACCACTGATAACCGTATTGAAGGTGCAGTGTTAACCTTTGTCAGTATTAATGAACAGAAAGAGACACAAAAAAAACTTGAAGAACTTGTGGATGAAAAGGAAAAAATACTCGAGCTTGCAAAAAAAGTATTTGATATGAATAATAAAGCACTTGTTGTTCTTGATAATAACAGTACTATTGTATTAGCCAACAAAGCTTTTTCAAACTTAACAGGTTTAAAACAAAATGAGATTAATGGCAAAAATATATTAGATTTTATGCCGAATTTTATCAGTGGAATTGACCTTAAAACCCATTTGAAAAATTCTTTGGAACAAAGCGAAAATTTCACCACCGATGCATTTGAAATAGAAAAGACGAACGGTAAAGAAAAATACAGGGTTTGCGGTCAAATTATCCAAAAGAATAAGTCTACACCATACAAAATTCTACTAAGCTTTAATCCTGATGTATAAACAAATGGGTAAAGCCAAGAGGAGAGACAATTATGGAGAATAAAGATTCTCAAAAAAGTAAATATCACAAACTCAGAAAACAGGCAGAAGACTTATTACAGAAAGAGCCACAGTCCGCAAACATTCCATCCGATGTTTTTGACCTTGTCCATGAGCTGAAAATTCACCAAATTGAACTTGAACACCAAAATGATGAGTTAAATCGCGCGCAGAAAGAACTTACCCATTTATACCATGAATATGAAAATTTATATGAATCTGCACCCTGTGGATATATAACGTTGGATTCCAGGAGTAAGATATCCCGAGTTAACTATACGACGGAAGAGATAATGGGAACAACAAAAACCCGTATGCGGGGAAAACTGTTTTCGGATTTTCTCCCTGATAAGCGGAAAGAAAGCTTTTTTGAAGTACAGCGCAAAGCAGCCCAATCCGGAGAGAAACGGAGTATTGAGCTACCATTAAACAACAACCCGCCTTTGTGGGTACAGTTAGATATTTCGGTTGATAGGAATTCAAAACAGGAGGTAAATCAGTGGAAATTGGTCTTAATCGACATCACAAAACGAAAAGAAATCGAATTTGAACTGCAAAATGCAAATGCTACAAAAGATAAATTATTTAATATTCTAGCTCATGATCTCAAAGCTCCGTTTAACGGTATCTTAGGGTTTACAGAATTGTTATTGTTAAACATAAACAGTTATGACAAAGAAAAAATTATGGAATATGCTAATGTTATTAACAAGTCTACACATGAAGCATTCAATTTGCTGAATAATCTGTTGGATTGGGCTCGGGCACAAACCGGCAGAATCAGTTTTAATCCAAGCCATATAGGTGTTAAAAATATTATTAAAGAGATAATGACACAAATGACGGGAGCAGCAAAGAACAAAATAATTTATATGAATTATGAACTCCCAGAGGATTTTACTGTTTTTGCAGACGAAGATATGCTGCGAACAATTTTGCGTAACCTTGTTAGCAATGCTATCAAATATACAAAAGAGAACGGAGAAATTAACATTACAGCAGAGCGAAACAATAGTGAGACCCGGTTTGCAGTAAGTGATACAGGCATTGGAATGTCAGGGGAATATGCACGCAACCTGTTCAAATTTGGCAGATATTCCAGTTTGGATGGAACTGCAAAAGAGAAGGGGACAGGCTTGGGGCTGTTGCTTTGCAAAGAATTCGTAAATAGACATAACGGTTCGATTTGGGCGGAAAGCAGTGAAGAGGAGGGTAGTACTTTTACTTTTACAGTCCCGAATGAGCCCAAATAACAATTATATCTTTAAATTATTCTGCGGTATGCTTCTCTTAGTGTTTGGTTTCCAAAGGAACAGGGGTCTAATAAATCCCCTTTTATATTATTGCTGGCATCACCCCATTTTTTTGCAGGCTTATGCTACGAGTAAACTCTTTTTTCTTTTGATTGCAGGGATACCGTAAACAATTTTTCTTACTTTCTTAATATACCTTAATATACGATGACATTTATTTGCAACAATAAAGTATGACTTGATAAATAAGATTTAGTTGATATAATTTAATTAATAAGGTTTAATTGCTATATTTTATTTGAGCAAAACAGAGGATTAATTTCTTATGTTAAAAGAAATGTTGGATGAAGTTTTTAGTGACTTTGATGCACTTGGTCAAAGAGCGGGCGAATTATCACGAGGCGCCAGTTTTTTTCAGTTCACAACGGCTCGAGTTGAGGATGCTTATAAAACATTTGATGCTTTGTATGATGTTGTACGAAACTGTTTAGATAATCCTGATAGTTTAAGTTATATAGAGATTGTGGAAAATAAGCCGGAATTGCTCTCACCGATTATAAATATTGCCAGAAGGCATCACTACAGAGGTGTTACTCTGGATTTTTTCATGTCATGCTGGAAAGTGATTATCCATGCTATAGAGGAAAAGGTTAATAGCTTAACAGGTTATGATGCAGAGGATGTGCATTATTTACAATCTGTAATCAGAAAAACGTATGATGCCTGCGAAACATTATTTTTAAAAGAATGGATGGAAACACAGGTTGATATTCTGCAGGATGAACTTATGAAGTCAAACCGCGAAATGACTCTGTCAAAAAATAAATATCAAAATATATTTGATGGAGTCAGTGATTTGATTATTGTTACAGACAGCAATGGTAATATTGTTGAACTTAACACAGCTGCAAAAAAGTATTTTGAAAAATATTTGAATCAGGAGAATTTGTGTGTTTGTGATCTGTTGGGTACTGACTGTGATTCTCTTTTTGTTTCTTTTTGGGGTCTGTCGGATGATGATGAAAAATATATAACATTAAACAGGAATGATCATTTTCTGATGAAAGTATTTTCTTTGGACAAAGTTGCTCAGAATTATAAAGGTTACATAGTGATGCTCAATGATGTAACCGGCGTTGTAATTAGAAATCAGATGCTGAAAAATGAAGTAAATAAAAAAACCTCGGAGCTCAGAAAATCGAAAAAGTTTTTCCAGTCTATTTTTTCATCGACGAATGCAGGTATATTTATTTTTGATTCAGATTTTAAGGTTTATACACAAAATAGAACGGCTGAGAATATCGTTGGTATGGATGCTCAGCATTTGAATAATTTGGGTGTTAATAGTTATCTGATTATTGAAGATGGCTCTGGTGTTACGAATGTGATGAAAAATTTGGAATCAAACAGTACATGGTCTGGGGAGCTAAGATTAAACACATGTAATAATACTATATATATTTTAGCAACTATTAATGCGATGGATGTTGAGGATGAAAAGTTTTACTCTCTCATATTTATAGATATTTCTGAAATTAAAAATCTTGAATACCAGCTTGTCAGTGAAAAAAGGATGGTCGAAGAAAAGAACATCGCACTGAGAAATGTTATACAGGCAATGATGGATGAGAATGAGAAAAATATTAAGGAATTGTGTAAGTATGCGTCTTTTCAATTGGAGTCTATGCTTGATGAGATAACAACAGAAAGCAGATATGAAGTCCGAAAAGAGCTTAAATCTAATATTTTGCTGAAGATGAGATCTTTCAAGGATGAATTCCATGAGAGCGAACAGAGCGATGAATTTGCCAGCCTTACTCATTCTGAGAGTATTGTTTGCAATTATATAAAGGAAGGATATTCCAGTAAAGAAATTGCTGAAAAACTGAATGTATCTATTGATACGATCCAGACCCACCGAAAAAATATTCGCAAAAAATTTGGCATAACGGATAAAAGTATAAATTTGTATTCCTATGTAAAATGTAATTACTAATTCGAAAATACCCATTTTTTCACCATTATATCCCCAAAACTTCCCAGCTTACATTTGCAAATAATTCTTTATAGTAAGAGTGTAGGATTTTTTTTATTAAATCTGTAAAGGAGGTTTTATGGCTAATTTATTACGCATATTTTATGCGTCGCTACTGGTTGTGTTTGTAGCATTTCCTGTAATGGCATTTGATGATTACAGATATGTGACACCGGACACATGGTCTATGCATGCATCTCCGGGGCAGTTTAAGGAGATGTATCGGGGGATTCCTATTGGAGATGCAAACCTGAATCTTGGTCTGACATCAAGATATAGACTCCGGACTAATGATTACTCCAGTGATCAGGATTTTTATCAGTATTTAAGGGCAAATGTGGATTCAGTGAAGGTTGGTCAGGGCACAATGACCGCCACATTATTTACCCGGTTTGCAGATGATATTGACGGTGATTCAAATCGTGATTGGGGCGATAATTATTATTACTACTACGAGGATTCTTTGGACAAAGAGCTTGATGATAATGATTGGGCGCCCCGTGTATATCAGGCTAAATTTGAGTTCAAAAATGTCATCCCTAACACAGATATAACCGCCGGACGTTTTTATCTTGATCATCTGAACACTTTTCAGATGGATGGCGGAGATTTCACCGTAAGCCTTGGAGATAAAGTTGACGTATACGGTTTTGGCGGTATGCCGGTGAGTTATTACTATGATACGGATGATGATTTTTTCTACGGCGGTGGAGTAAAAGTTCAGGCAACAGAAACGACAAAAATCTCCGGGGAATACATAAGGCTTGATGTTGAAGATCTGGATGATGACTACACGAAGGCAAGATTGGATCAAAGCGTTCCTTACGGAAACATTGCTGTTGAATATACCAATCTTAATTCGGCGTCAGAATATTTGCTTGTGGGCAATTTTGAAATACCCACAACAAATACAATGGTAAACGTTGAATATAAAACATTGCGTGATGAAGTGGAGACTGACAATTCATATGTTGTCAATCCTTTGACATATGCTCTCTTGCCTGAAAATAAATATAACTTGCTTGATTTGTCTGTATATCAGGGAGCTGGAGATCACCTTGTTTTTGGAGGTGGCTATGAAGTGAGAGCGGTTGATGATAGTGATGATGAAGACTTTGGCAATAGAAATTATGATAGGTATTATGGGAATTTGGATATTATAGGTATTCCCACTTATAACACTTACATTTCGCTTAAAGCTGATTACTGGGATGTTGAAGAAAACCAGGATGTTAGCAGTAATGAAAAAGTGCAGTATGGTGTGGAAATTAGCCAAAAAATCAGTGATACAGTTGATGTGTGGCTTGGTACCGATTTCAGTAAATATGAATATGACTATATCAATGATCGCCGTAAGGATTCTGTGAGGATGTATTATACAGGAGGCCAGTGGGAGCCCAATAACATCTTTAGTTTTCTTGTGGATTTTAGCTATGAAGACAGTGAAATGTATGACACTGGTGATTTGGAAGAGATTTATACAGTAGAAGCCTGGGCAAATATAGTTTTTTAGAAAAGGAGGATATATGAGATTGAAAGTAACATTGATTTTAGGAATTCTGGTTCTTTTTGCATGCGTCAGCCTGGCAGTTGATTCTAATAAACCGTCCAGTCATGATACATCCTGGATGAAAAGACATGGTCAGGCAAGTAAAGTAAATTCAGATGAATGCTATACATGTCATACAAATAAGACAGATTGTATTAGATGCCATGAGGAAGTAATGCCAAGGAACCATACCCCTTCATGGATAAAAAGGGGCCACGGTTTAGAAGCAAGGTGGAACAGAGATACCTGTGCTACTTGTCACAAGGAAGATTCCTGTATTGAATGCCACCAAAGCACACGACCATCCAGCCATAGACCAGGTTGGAGAGAGCCGCTTAACAGACATTGTAACAGTTGTCATTATCCTGTGCAGGATACAGCATGTTTCACGTGTCATAAATCGGCACATGCACCCGGGACATATGAATAATTAATTGACAATAAAAGGAGGAAAAAA
>DDHP01000038.1 GCA_002338145.1 Deferribacteraceae bacterium UBA1873
TTTCAGCATCTAATTATATCAGTAAGTTATGAGACCCTGAAACAAGTTCAGGGTGACAATTATGGAATTATGCAAAGGTCTCATTATAATAATCAGTTCAAATTTTGCATAACAACGTTATTCTTTAATTACATCTAAATAAATCATTTATTTATTTCACATTATAACTTCATTTAGACCTAATGACCTGCTGTTTTTTTAATACTTAGCAAAAATTAACGGTTATATATTAACTTAAAATCGTACATTTGCTATTGATTAATTATATTTTCATTAATAATATACGGCAACTTTGAACAGTTAATACTCCGGTCGGGAAAAAAGCTTTGGTCTGAGGGATTTTGAGATGGGAAGCCAAAGTTTCGTATTGGTAAAACTGTTCAGAGGAAATCTAAATTTTATTCACGGAGGTTTAAGAAAATGGAAAAAAGACTCAGAGAAGGCTTGGAAGCAGTCAGCTATTTTTCCCTGTTAGCGCTCCTTTGCGGAGTCGTTGCTGTAGGCGTTGCACTTATTTTGTAACAGTAAAAAAGGGGGCTTTGGCCCCCTTTTTTAAACCCGAAAAAATCCTTTTGAGCAAATAATTTCGGCATCATTTATAGAATAAAAAATATCAGCGTCTTGCCTTGAAAATTTGACTGTGAGTTTTTCCACTTCAAAACCCACTTCCTTCTGAAAATTTATAAAAAACTCATGAACTTCAACATTTCTATCCATATATCTTCTCAAAGCCGTATCAAGAATATTTATATATGCCGTGTTATTCATATGCATATTTGTGTCAAAATCTGAAAACCGTACGGTTTGCAAAAAACCTTCTTGATTTTCAGGATTTCTGTCAACTTTGTAAGAAGCAATCGGAAATGAAGTGGCCTTAAAATTTTCAGTTTCATAAGCCTCACTTAGATAAGAAGGAATACGTTTTATACGTTTGGAGGCCATATCCAAAAGTGTCCACATCGAAACCGCTTTCACCAACTCTGTGCCCTCCCTGCGTATAATAAATTCCCTGAATGCCTTTATACCTGATATTCCAGATGACCATGTTGTTACAGTAATTTTATCGCCTAATACAGGGTATTCCGTAATATCTACATACAGTTTATTCAGTACCCAGGCTACACCCATATTTTTAAGTGTTTCGGTATCATAGCCAACCATATCAGAATGGTGTATTGCAATTTCCTGAAAAAAAGAGACAAGACTGTCCGCTCTTAATTTGAAGTCAAACCCTATATCTTTATAATTGACAATTTTATCCAGCTCAACAATCATGATTATACTACCGGCTCAAAATATTTTACTGCAGGGTTGTAATCAAAAATTTCCCCCTTATCTATCAGATAATACCATCCGTAGATGTTAATAGATTTTTCCTTTACCTGTTTTTCTATAAACGGATATGTCATAAGATTTTCTAACTGCATAACGACATTAATCATTTCAATATGATAAGGCATTCTTATATCAGCATTTAGATTTGTAAAAAACTTTGCTCTGGCATTTTCCGATAAAGAAAGCCATCTCGTTACATTGGGCAGCAAACTTAGTTCCTCTTCACTTTTTAAAAGCGATGAACACCCGCCGCAATTGGAATGCCCGCACACTACAATATTTTGTACTTTCAACACAAGTACAGCATATTCGATGGCTGCAATTGTAGAAGAATATTCCCCTTTTGTGGAGTACGGAGGAACGATATTGGCTATATTTCTGACTATAAATAATTCTCCGGGCAGAGAGTTTGTGATAAAGGATGGCAAAACCCTTGAATCACAGCAACTGATAAACAATGTATGAGGAGCTTGTCCTGAGGCAAGCTCCGAAAACAAATTTTTATGTTTCTCATACGAATACTGCTTAAAATCTTTTACCTTTTTATGCAATAAACTCATATGCCTCACATTATCTTTTCTTTTCTTTTGCAATCTCCACTATTGGTCTCCGGCCGCGCTTTTCCCGTTTAAAAATTTCCAGAATGATCTCGGATTCCTCAAAGGGAACAGTAATAAATGAAAATTTTTCAAAAACCTTTACATCCTTGATTTTCCTGTTTTCAACACCGGCTTTATCAATTATAAAATCCACCAAAGACTTGGGAGTCATTCCGTCCATTTTTCCAAGAGCAACAAAAAGCCTTGTCCGCCCTTTCCTGTTAACATTAACATCGTTAATTTCACGATAACTATCCTCACTCAAATCATCTTCGTAAGCTATATTTAACAGTGCAGAAACCAGTTTGACAGGTTCAGCTTTTTCAAGCAAATCTTCCGCAATATCTTTATAGTTTTCCGATTCATCCGAATTGAGAGCTTCTAAAATCTCTTCTTTTATATTTTCCTTTTTAGCCTCTATAATTTCTCCAACACCTGGGAGGCTTTCTTTTCGTATGTCTGTCTTGGCTTTTCTCATAATAAAAAGGAGTTTTCTGTACTCCTCCGGTGTTACAAAAGTAATGGCGGTACCTTCTTTTCCGGCTCTCCCCGTTCTGCCAATACGATGTATGTAAGCTTCCGGATCCTGAGGAAGAGCATAGTTTATAACATGAGTCAAATCCTGAATATCAATGCCTCTTGCTGCAACGTCAGTTGCAACAAGCATATTAACCTGCTTATTCCTGAATTTTTTCAGAATTCTCTCCCGCTGGTGCTGGGAGATATCCCCATGGAGTGCTTCCGCGTTATATCCTCTGTCTATAAGCCTGTTTGCAAGTTTATCCACATCAACTTTTGTACGACAGAAAATAATACCGTAAAATTCCTTTTCAATATCTCTGATTCTGCACAGGGCTTCAAATTTATCGGACTCTCTGACCTCAAAATATATCTGCTCAGTTAGGCCGGCGGCAAGCTCTTCACTTTTCGCCCTGAAAATTTCATACTCACCCATAAATCTTTTGGCGATATTCAAAATTTCTCTCGGCATAGTGGCAGAGAAAAGGAGCATACGCTTATCAGGGTTTGCCCTTTTTAAAATAGATTCAATATCCTCGATAAAACCCATATTGAGCATCTCATCAGCCTCATCAAGAACAAGATAATCCAGACCGGATATATCCAAAGTTCTTCTGTTGAGGTGGTCTATAACCCGCCCCGGCGTTCCAACAACAATATCCGCTCCACTGCTCAACCGCTTGAGCTGAAGTTCTATAGATTGTCCGCCATAAATCGGCACTATTTTTAAATTTTTCTTACCACGAAGTGAGTTAAGTTCCTCAGAAACCTGTATTGCCAACTCTCTTGTAGGCGTTAGAATCAATGCCTTTACCCGCTTCTCACCAATTTCCAAATGGTCTAAAATCGGCAAGCCGAAGGCAGCTGTTTTCCCCGTACCCGTCTGTGCCTGTCCAACCACATCTTTGTTACTTTTCAGTAAAGTGGGAATAACCTGTGCCTGTATAGGTGACGGCTCTTCAAATCCCTTCTTCTTTACTGATTTCAATAAGTTTTCTGATAACCCCAAGTCATCAAATGAAATACTTTGCTGCATATTTTCCTACCTCTGCATTTTATTTATTTTGAGGTAAGCGCACTATTCAAAACAGTTAAACGGCTGTTTCACGCTTTTCAATATTTAAATCGGATTTTACTTTAAACAGAAATTCGGACAACTGAACGTTTACCCCAAAATTTAATTAATCACTCAAACACTGAAATATAACAGAGACAAGCTTAATTGCAATCATTAATTAAACAATATCAGGAAAAAAGTGCAATATTTTTTTTTCAGAACACTGTTTGTTGGTAAATTTGTTTTTATTTTGCCTATTCTCATTATAGTTAATTATAATAAAAAAGTTTAGATATACCATTATGTATGTATATTGTATACAAGTGCATTGACATGCTGTTATTATTATGGTAATTATTTAATTAGTAAATTAACGTTGTTTGTAAAATAAAATACGAGGGGTGTAAAATGCCAAGACGAGACTTAGTCACCTACCCAAAAAAAGTTTCCTACAGGAAACACACCGGAATGGTGGCATGGCTGCTTCACAGAATCACCGGTGTTATCATTGGTCTATACCTGATTTTTCACATTCTGGCAAAATCAGGTGTTGCAGGTTGGTTTACAAGCCTTACGGCTAACCCGGTAGCAAGAATATTAGTTTTAGTACTTTTTGCGTATCACGCTTTTAATGGATTCAGGATAGTCCTGATCGATTTTTCTTCCGGCGCCGAGGAAGGAATGTTCAGCAAACAATTCATGGTTGTGATTTTCTTAACAGTTATTGTGTCTGTATTAGGCGCTATTCCAATATTTTCGTAAGGAGGAATTAGATGAAACCTTATAAGTTTATGGGCTCCAGTGACAGCGGTGTTTTTGAATGGCTAATGCAAAGAATATCAGGCGTTATAATGATAGTTGTAATTTTTATACACTTTTTTTCAATGATCAGTACAGGAGCTTGGGGACTTCAAAAAATAGTACTTGGTCCGCTGTTTATATTTGGTGTTTTTCATACAATGAATGGCTTTAAAATGATAACCGATGATTATGTATCAAACAGCACCTGGCGTGCAATACTACTTGGGATTTATTGGATTGTAGGTTTAACGGTCGGATTTCTCGCATTATCTGTAGCATCAATGATGTAAAAAACTTTTGAGAGGGGTAATAAATATGTCTGCAAAAATAGAGTACCACAAGTTTGATGTAAT
>DDHP01000070.1:0-3753 GCA_002338145.1 Deferribacteraceae bacterium UBA1873
TCTCCCCCCAGATCCACAGATGCCTCAGTAAACAAGGTAAATGGGTAGTTGTTTTTCTTTTGCCATTCTATAATGTGTGGCAGCATCTCTTTGACCTTTTTTTTGTTTCCGATAAAATTGTCATCCACAATAAATACCCCACCCCTCCATCCGGCGTCATACAATGCCTGAAGCTCAGCTGTCATTTGATCGTGGGTTTTCGTTCTCGGTATTCTGCCATTCAAAAGGATTATGTCACAGAATTCACAATCAAAAGGGCACCCTCTTGAATACTGAATGGACATTGCCGCATATTTTTTCATATTGATAAGAGACCACATGGGGATTGGTGTTTTTGTTATATCAGGACGTTCATCTGATGTATAAATTTTTTGCAGTTTTCCTGTGGCTAAATCATTTAAAAAAAGTGGGAGGGTAATCTCCGCCTCATCCAGTACGAAATGGTCAACTTCCGGGAAAGAGTCAGTCTCGGCGTTGAACGCAGGTCCACCTGCTACTACGATTTTGCCACTTTCTTTGGAATGTCGGATAATTTCTTTTGCACTTTCCTTTTGAATAAGCATTCCGCTTACAAATACAATATCTGCCCAATCTATATCATCCTGTTCCAATTTATCAACATTCAAGTCAACAAGCTTTTTTTCCCATTCTTCAGGGAGGATAGAGGCAACAGTAAGAAGCCCAAGAGGGGGTAATGGCGCTTTTTTTTGAAATAAACCTCAGCGCTTTTTTAAAGCCCCAAAATGTTTCTGGATATTTAGGATATACCAAAAGAACTTTCATAAAATACCTCCGAAAAAATTCCATATTATAAGATATGGTAAGCCGTTGCATTTATTTTGACAAGTAAATAAGTTTACCAAAATTACGGTTTCATAATATTTTTACATTTTTTAAATTGCTGTATTTAAAAAACAACTATTCGTAATATAAATCTCAATATACATATAAACAAGGGATATTTCTCAAAATGAGAAAGAATTAGTGTGAAATTATATAATAGCCAATATTGTAGGAAGCGGGGATTTTATTATTCATGGAGAAAAGCTCTCTATAATATTTTAAAAATGAATTATAACTGCTTTTGCTTATAAATTTATTTGCTTTCACTGTAGCACCTGTCATTTTGTGACTTTCCAAAAATTCTCTGACAGTATCAAAAAAGATAGTGTGTTTTTCTTCGTAGCTGATGTCTACATTGAAGCCGTTTTTATAAAATGTTTCCAGATAATATCTGCTTTCTTTCATTTCTAAAATGTTCCCAAATCCTGTCAGTTTATTTACTTTATCCATTTCATAAAAAGTGCCTTTTAGAAAAATACTGAATGCCCCCTTGAAATGGTTCTTGCTGACAAATTTAATCTCTTTTAAAAGTTCATCAAAATTATATATCCATTGAAACGTTGATGATGAAACCACCCAATCAAAGGATTCCTGCTTAAAGGGAAGCTTTAAAATATCGCATTGAACTTTGATCGGCTCACTATTGAATTTAAGAAAATTATATGCCAGATCACTACAGATGATATTTTCATAATCAAAATTATTTTTTATAAGATTGGTAAGAATACCGCTACCAGCACCTAACTCAAGTATATTTTGAAAATTTGATTCTCCCATACTTTTCAGAATTTCTATCAGTCTTTTAGCTGCTATTTTCTGAGCATGGGCGTTATTGTTATAATATTCTGCAACTTTATCAAAATTATTTCTAAATGTAATCATAAGAATTGTGCCAACATCTCTTCATTTACGAAATGCTGTTGTTGCACTTCGATATAACAGGCATGGCTAAACATTTTAAGTATCCGTGCGATATCACTTCTTTTTACTATTCTATCATTGCTTCCATATATGACTGTAATTTTATCAGAATAGATACCTTTGACCAATTTTGATGTTTTTAGAAAGATAAGTCCGTTTTTTAGTTTTTCAGCATCTTTATGATCCACCGTAACGTTCTCTTGTATTCCACATCTTTTGTAAAAACGGGACATGGTATCATAAAAATTTTCATTAATGCCTCTAATCATAGCATCCAGTATTTTTTCTCCGAAGGACATGGTGAAATCTGAAAAAGGTGCTATTAAAATAACGTTATCCCATTTATCAATGTATTCAGGCATATATTTTAAAAGGATATGAGCCCCTGTTGACCAGCCCATCGCTGTTTTCCCACCCTTTTTTATACTACGTCTTATTGCATCCATATGGTCAATAAAGGGGACATAAAAATGTGCTCTTTCTGCAATAACGGGGAAAAGCTCTTTATAGCCACCCCAGCCGGAAATAAAGATATTTTTTAAATTATTTTCTTCAAACATTTTGCAATATTGGCAAGATCTTCCTTTGTAAAATCTGCTCGTAAACTAATTCTCAATCGTGGGGTGCTTACCGAAGGTCTCCTGGCAAGGAGTGCATATATCCCTGAAGATAATAGTCTTTGTTGTGCTTTTAAAGCTGAATTATTGTCTTTAAAAAAGAAAGGGAAAATCTGACTGTTATTTTTTCCATGGTCAATGTTTAGCGTTGTCAGCAAACTCGTAAAGGTTCTGCAATTATCTAATAATCTTTCCCCATATTTTTCATGTTCCTGGCTTATAATTTCCACAGATTTTAAATTTCCACCAATTACTGAAGGTGGCAGCGATGTGGTAAAAATCAAACTTCTTCCTTTGTTTATAAGATATTTAATGATATGCCTGTCTGCACATATATAAGCTCCAAAACCCCCTAGTGCTTTACTAAATGTTCCCATATTTATATCTATATCCTTTTCCACACCTTCTTCATGAGCTATCCCTCTTCCCTCACCGAAAATCCCTGTGGCATGTGCCTCGTCAATTACAAATAAGAAATTATATTTATATTTTAATTCTCTGAGTTCTTTGAGTCTTGCTTTATCCCCGTCCATACTGAATACTGTGTCAGTTATTAATATTTTATTTGGATATTTATCGTATTTTTTGAGCAGTGTTTCCAAATGATTCATGTCGTTATGTTTATACCTTGCCATATTGGCGCCGCTTAGTTTAATCCCGTCATATATGCTGGCATGGTTTAACTTATCTGTAAAAACAATACTGCGGGAGTTTGCAAGGGTACTTATTATAAGTAAATTGGCGGTGTATCCGGTATTAACTATCAGACAGCATTCATAGTTTTTAAACTTTGCCATCTCATATTCCAGCTTATCATATAAATCATAGTTGCCGGCTACTATTCTCGAACTTCCTGAAGAATTGCCATACATTTTCAAAGCTTCTGCTGCAGCTTCTTTTACTTCGTGGTTGTGTGAAAGCCCTAAATAGTCATTGCTGGCGCAATTTAGTTTTTCTTCACCATTAAAAATGATATATTTAGCATGCGATTTAGTAATGGGTGGTATATTTCTATAGAGGCCCTTAGCTTTTATATCTTCCAGATTATTTTTAATTGAGTCTATCATAATACCCGGTAACCTCGCGTTTTTATCATTTTAATATCTTCAATATAAGCCCTTCCTTTTCGTGTAAGATAATCCCCTGTCATTATCCCACTTGCCCCAGCATCAAAAACGTTTTCGTGCAAATGTCTCATATTTTCAATTCTCCCGGCGCATACAAGTATATCTTTATCCGGAAAATAAAATCTAAAAAATGCTATAATCTTTAAGCATTTTTCCGGACTGAGCAAATTATAATTTTCAAAAGGGGTGCCTTTGATGGGGTTAAGAAAGTTAATAGGGATTGAATCAACATCAAGCATTCTTAG
>DDHP01000070.1:4061-4411 GCA_002338145.1 Deferribacteraceae bacterium UBA1873
TCGTTCATCATAATTGTGCGTTGTGCAAATCTTATTATAGAAATTTCTGGAAGTTTCCAAATTATGATGATATCGTGAAATACCTGCATCTTTTAAAATCTGTAGTTCATCTTCATTGAGAATACCTAAGGAACCACATAAATTTTTACTGGTAGAACTATTGCTTACCAATGTCGCAAGTTTTTTTATTTCCCTATTCACAAGTTTTTTGCCAGAAGTAACAAAACATAGTCTGTGTAGATCATTATTTTCGTTGTTTTTAATGAAGTCCTTGATTTTCGTTTCATGGACAAAAGGGTATTTTTCAATATCAGCATTGTAATGTTCGGATTGCGCACAGAATTTGCAAT
>DDHP01000004.1:0-1442 GCA_002338145.1 Deferribacteraceae bacterium UBA1873
ACACCAATACACCAATATACAGTTGTGCTTATTTAAATGTTGCTACACTGAAACATTTCATTTCTTTCTATAAGCTTCAAAAGTTTTACAAATTTTCGGCTACTCGCTTCCTTTCCCAGACAATTATTGAAAGTTATCAATGTTTTTGCATTTATTTTTTCATACGTCCTCTCAAGTCTGTTTTGCTGCTGTTCCGGCTTTTCCCGATTTCGTTTTTGAAGCCTCTCGCGCAATACCTCTTTAGGCGCAGTAATTTCAACAGTTGTTACATCCCTGAAAATTTGCTCAAATTTTTCCACAACCTGCCTTGATACAGATATTATATTGGTACCTTCTTTTATATCATTTTTTGCTATACCGTATAAATTGGAATGGGCACTCCATTCAGCAAGAAAATATCCGGTTTTTGAAAGTGTTTCAAAACAGTCACGGCTTATATAATAGTTATTTTCTGTTTCATCGGGACTTCTTGTAATGTATCGTTTAACAAAATTACATCTCAAGTGTTTTGACGCACTATTGAGAAGCGTATCTTTACCCGCCCCGCTTTGACCCACTATCAGTATAATTTTTTGCATTATTTTTAACCATTGCCATATTTTCTAATGAAGTATTTGGTGTCTTTAAAATCACCCAGACGTTTTCCGATTACTTCATGCGGCCAGTCCCACCATTTTATTTCCAACATTTTTTCTATAATTTCCTCGTTGAATCGGTATTTAATCACTTTGGCAGGAACTCCTGCAACTACAGAATATGGGGCTACATCTTTTGTAACAACTGAGCAGCTTCCAACCACTGCCCCGTCTCCGACTGATACGCCTCCCATTATCAAACTGTTATGTCCGAGCCATACATCGTTTCCAATGGTAACCTTTTTGTTCCTCCGCCACTCAAAAAATGAGTCATCATCTTCTCCAAAACCATACATATTTTTTCTGTAAAGGAAATGGTGCTGTGACGCCCATTGCATAGGGTGCTGCCCCGGATTAAGTCTGACATAGGATGCAATATTTACAAATTTGGCAATTTCTGAATAAATAATCTGACAGTTCTCACATGTGTAGCTGTAATCACCTATTGATGACTCAGAAATACTGTTATTTTTGCCTATTTCTGTATATTTGCCGATATATGTATCTGTAATACTGGAAGAGCTGTCTATATAAGGCTCCAGAGAAAGTTTTTTCTTATCTGTTTTGTTGAATGATTCATAGTAATACATGATTTAACACCTGTGTATTATTTTTTATTCCGTTGTATATTGGGTTACCGTTTTTAATTGTAAGAACAACATTGGGTGTGTAGGATTCATCTATAACTATTATGTCAGCTTTTTTACCTATTGCTATTTCTCCTCTGTCTTGTAGACCTGATAAATGAGCAGGAGTGGTGCTTACCAGCTGAAACCCCTTTTCGAGAGGGATGTTAAGGTCTTCTTT
>DDHP01000004.1:1729-9408 GCA_002338145.1 Deferribacteraceae bacterium UBA1873
TTGGATATCAATTCTTTTGCAGCGATATTCCCGCTCTGGGACCCTCCCCTTACTACATTTGGGGCGCCCATGCCGGTACTTATGTTTAAACGTTTTGCATACTCTGCCACTTCTACACTCAGTGGAAATTCTGAAAATGTTATACCGAGATTTTTAAGTGTATTTAATTTTTCTTTGCAGTCATCATCATGACTGAGTACCGGAATATTATATGATATTGCAAACTTTACAAGTTCCTCAACAATACCTGTTTTGTCGGATGAAAGTTTTTTTTCTATATACTTATCTATGTCCATCGTATCAAAACTGTATTCCGAAAGATGATATTTTTTCCACGACTCAAGTGTTTTAAACTGGCCTTGTCCGGGGGAATGATCCATAAGTGAGAGCATATTAATTTTATGTTCTCTAATAAGATTTTTCACTGTATTGAGGGAACTTCGGCTTGTAATTTCAAACCTAGCATGAATGTAATTATCAACATTTAAAAACCGTTTGTTGCTGATGTATATTTCATTGATGAGCTCAGCTGATTTATCCGTTCCCCTTCTGCTTCTGGTGAGCTCCTCATCATTGAAACCCACTGCATGAAACATTGTTGTTATTCCTGACAAAGCAAGTTTTTTGTCTAAATTTGTAATTGCCGGTTTTAAAGGAAATCGTGCCCCGGGCCTTGGCTCAATCTCTTTTTCAATTGCATCAGAATGAAGGTCAACAAACCCTGGGACGATTTTCATATTCCCCATGTCTATAGCTGAATCCAGGCTTTTATACGATTCTATTGATGAGATAATATTGCCTGCAACAACAATATCAGCAGGGATAAATTTGCCGCCGGTTAAAACCTGACTACTTCTGATTACTAACTGCATATGCATTGTCCTCTAAATTGTAGATTTTATCGCTTATTTTTTGCATAATTTTCTTGTTATGAAAGATACCGATAATGCTTGTTCCTGAATTTTTTATTTCTGTTAGTTTATTAAGAACCTTTTCAGAATTTTCACTGTCAAGAGCTGATGTTGGCTCATCAAGAAGCAATAGATTTTTGGGTGCTATTATTCCGTGAGCAATATTTACTCTTTGCTGCTCACCGCCGGAGAAGGTTAAAGGTGACAGGTTGAACAGTTTTTCCTTTATTCCGAAATACTCAAGAAGCTCTGCTGCCCTAATCAGTGCTGATTGTTTGAAATCTCCCTTTTCAACAAGAGGCTCTGCTACAAACTCGTGGGCAGTTATTCTTGGTAAAATTTTCAAAAATTGAGATACATATCCTATTTCATGTTTTCTGAGATTCAGTATTTCGCTTTCAGAAGCAGCAGCTATATCTGTTACACCACCATCCTTTTTAAAATAAAGAATTTTTCCGTCTGTTGTTTTATATGTACCGTAAATACATTTTAATACAGATGATTTGCCGGACCCACTCGGACCTTCCAGTGAAATAAACTCCTTTTCTTTCACTTCGAATGAAATATTGTCAAAACCTTCTACGATTATGTCCCCCTTGTTATGAAGAACAAATTGTTTGAAAAGATTGTTAATTTGCAGTCTTGTCATATTAACCTCTTTATAAAATACTGGACACAAGCAGTTGTGAATAAGGATGTTGGGGATCTTCCAAAACCTGATCTGTGAGTCCTTTTTCCACAATTTCACCATTTTTCATCACAACGGTAATGTCCGTCAGGTGTTTTATCACACCAAGGTCGTGAGAAACTATGATCATTGTAAAATTATACTGTTTTTGCAGGTGCCTGATAAGATCAAGAATTTTAGCTTGTACAGAAAGATCAAGACCGGTAGTGGGCTCATCTAATAGAAGAATTTTTGGTTCTGTGGAAAGAGCTTTTGATATCTGGATTCTCTGCTGCTGTCCCCCTGAAAATTTATCAGGATAATCATCGCTCCGGCTTAGAGGCAATTCAGTTTTTTCCATATAATACAGTGACTTATCTCGTATACTTTTATACCTTTTTTCACCTTTCATGATAATTTTTTCAGCTATGTTCCCACCTGCAGAAAAAAGATAATTTAAACCAAGACGGGGATTTTGATATATAATAGACATCAGTGAGTTTCGTATTTGGTTGCGTTCATTGAGATCTGCTTTTAAAATATCTTTCATCGCTCCCGATTTATCTCTGAAATAAGTTGTATACACAGAACCGGTTGTTGGAGAGATATCCCCGTAAATCAACTGAAGGAGAGTGGATTTTCCGCTGCCGGATTCTCCCACAATCCCTAAAACTTCTCCCTCACTTAATTGCAAATCCACAGATTTTACAGCCACTACACTGCCACAAAAGCTGCAGATGGAGTTTTTCTTTTCTGAGCCTGTGTTATCAAGGCATTCAGGACAACCCAGACCGAAAATTTTAGTTAATTTTTCAGTTGATAGTATCATCTAATCCTCTCAGTTTGCTTTCACAGTAATCCGTATCGTTGCAGTAGTAGTGTACATTTTTTTCCTCATCATATATTTCATCAAAAAAAATTCCTTCTGAACCGCACTTTTCACATTTAACACCCTCAAACTTTTCTATACAAAAATCTTTATCCTCGAATTTTATAGGCTTAACTTCAGTATATGGTGGTACAGCATAAATCTTTTTCTCTCTGCCTGCGCTCAGGATTATCAGAGCTTCACAATTATTAAGTTTTGGGGTATCGTATTTGGGTATCGGGCTTGGATCCATTATGTATCTGTTGTTAACTATAACCGGATATCTGCTTCCGATTCTACTGTCTCCAAACTGTGCAGTATCTTCATAAAGTAAAACCCATAGTTTGGAATAATCTTTGTTAGCGTGCATCTCTTTTTGTTTTTCGTAATCCGTTTCGACATTTGTCAAAACTTCCGGGTAAGGAACCTGTAAAACGATAATCTGTCCTTCGTTTAAAGGTTTCTCCGGTATTCTGTGGCGGCTCTGAATGATTGTGGCTTCTTCTGTAGCTGTGGTAGTTCTGTTATTCGTTACTTTGCTGATAAATTTACGAATGTTAACAGCATTGACACTTTCATCAGAACCCTGGTCTATTACTTTTAACACATCGGATTCTTTTATTAGTGTGAGTGTTGCCTGCAGCCCGCCTGTCCCCCATCCACGGGCAATAGGCATTTCCCGTGAGGCAAAAGGCACAAGATAGCCCGGGATTGCGATTGCTTTTAGAATGGCTCTTCTTATTTCTTTTTTTGCATCTTCATCCAAAAAAGCATAATTCATTTATATTTCTCCTTGCTGTATTCCCTTGATTTGTTAAATACCTGCAAATCTGATTGAAAGGTTACATAATGGGGAAGTTTATAATGATTTGTAAATCCGAAGGATTCTATTCCGTCGATATGAAACATAATCATATCAAAGTCATCAGCGATAGATTTTTCGCCGGTGGTATAGGCTTTGTTATAAAGTGTTAAGTCCAAAATGGACATAGCGATAGCCTTTGTTTCATTAAATCCGAAACAGAACCCAAATCCAGTAGTTAATTTTATTTCACCACTTTCATCCTTATTAAAAGAGCCGGCGCATTCACAAGCCGTTACCTCTATTTCACCAATTTTTACATCTTCGTTTAGGAAAGGATGTTTAAAATAAACGGGAGCGAATCCTATCCTCAAATCTCCAACGGTGGGGTGTACATCTCCGTATCCACGCATTGAAGTGTAGGCAAAGGCAAGCATCGAGCCTGTTTCCCCTCTGCTCATGACCTGTTGTACTGCACTTCTGGGGTACGGTGGATTGGGAAACTTTCTGGTAATATCCCAGATTTTTTCATCTTTTTGTAATCTTTTCACCAAATTCTTTTCTCTGAGTGGTGTCAGGGCAGATTCCAGGAAGATATCTTTACTGTCGTAATGCTCATATTTATTTTGTCTGTAATTATCATCTATAAGCAGTTTCACAGCATAGTCATCTGACGGTCCAAGAAGCTGACCGCCTTTTATATCTTTAAATGCTGAAGATATTCTTCGTAAAATTCTTATATCTTCAACAGAAATTGTTGGAGCAATACCTACTCTTTGACAGGTACTTCTATGAGCTCTTATATAAAAGGCAGCATTTAAAAGATCGCCTCCTGATTTTTTAATAGCTTTGGCGCTGAGTTTTTTAGTAAAGAGGCTGCCCTCGCTTAGAACTCTATCGACTGCAAAACGCAGGCTATTGATAATTGCTTCATCACTCAATTTATCATGGCTTTTTATAATTTTACTGTAAAAAACCAGTGAATTTTCAATAGCCTTTTCTCCTCCTTTGACTGCCACATATCCCATATTTAAATCACCTCAATATTTGTTGTTCTGCTTAGAGCCATAATTTCACAGCTATCACTTATGAAAAAAACTTCCACACCCATAGGTAAGACACTGTTTTTTTCTGTTAATGTAGCTATAAAGTCATTATTTACCGGCAGAGAAGTTTGGCAATGATTTTTAATGCCTGGCCCACTCAGTTCGATATCCATACCTTCGAAAGAGTCGCACTTATAAAAGATTGAGGCTGAAAAATCAGGCTCTTTAAAAGTTCCTTTTTTGGCATATTTTAGTGCGTTTTTATCTATATAATCATAAAAAATATAGTCAGCTTCGCTTACAGGAGCATATTTTGTATTGGTAACCGTATTTATGAAAGAAAAGTCTTCTTCTCCTTCATAGTAATAACTAACTTCAGAGAAAAGCAGAGATGACGCAATACCCAATAAACATGATCCGGAAACCGGAATTATGCATTCTTTCGAGCCTGGTCTGGAAAGTGCGTTTACCATTGCCCTGAAGTTTTCACGGTTAATTTTATTAAAGCTGTAATCCGTCATAACACACCTACATCAATTCAAAATTTACTTTTGTGGCATTGGTCATCTGATTGTTTTCATTACGGGATTCACAGATGTTAGTATCTGCAGCGGAAAACAGACGTTTTATTGTGTCAATATATAACCCCGAAGCAAAACATCCATCTATCACCGCTATCATCATTGAAAGTTCGGGGTTGTCATCCATTACCATCGCCCAACCTTTACTGCCGCTAACTTCAACCGTAGTGGTCGTTACAAGAACCTCTCCTGCATAAAATTCTCCTTCACTTATAGGATCTTTGACAGGTAATAAAAGGGTCTGAGTGTTAGGCTCCTGCATCACTTTAATATTTTGTTCGGCTTTGATTTTTTCATAAACATCTTTCAAATCAGTAATTTCTGAGTTCTGTAAAACAAAATTTAAATCTCTTCTATCCATATAACATCCTTTTTTTTATTTAAGCATAAAGTGCGTCTGCACTTTCCACACCGTAAAGATTTATTAAGTCATTTCTTGAAATATTTTCCGGACTTCCGTCATAAATGATTTCACCATCCTTTAAGGCAACTATTCTTTTGCACCTTGTTCTGGCAACCTCAAACTGATGAAGAGAAACGATAATAGTAGTGTTGTCTGTTCTATTGATATTGACCAAATGGTTCATAACCCTGTCTGAAGATGCCGGATCAAGGGAAGCTATAGGCTCATCAGCAAGAATTATTTTTGATTCCTGAGCGAGTACCCGGGCTATAGCACCCCGCTGCTGTTGTCCCCCGGATAGTGTGGATGCTCTTTGAAAAGCATAATCTATCATATCTACACGCTCTAAAGCTGCCAAAGCTTTCATTTTGTCTTCTTTTGGGAAAAAGCCGAGGGTGCCTCTCCATGACGGAATCTTTCCAAGTCTGCCCATTAAAACATTTGTCAATAATTTTAAACGACCTACAAGGTTAAACTGCTGAAAGATAACACCTATATATTGATGTGAGTGGCGACAGCTTGTGGTTTTTTTGCCATTTTTTTGTGTGATATGTCTTAGGATTTCAATCTTTCCGCTGCTTGAAGAATCAATCACTTCAAAACCGCCTAATATACGTAGTAAGGTTGATTTGCCTGAACCGGATGGACCTATCAACCCCACTATTTCCCCTTCTTCAATATCTAAATTTATATTTTTTAAAACCAATTTTCCCTTTTTAAATGATTTATTAATATCTGTTACTTTGATTATGCTCACATGATACTCCTGTTTACTTTATATATTAAATAAGCCTTTTTCTTAACTGGCATGAAATCATATCTGTTATTGAAACCGTGACTACCACCACGATAATTATAGCGGCAGCTTCTGAGTATTTAAATGCCCTGAAAGATTCATAAAAAGTAAACCCTATGCCTCCTGCGCCAACGATTCCCAATACGGTGGCTGAACGAATATTTGTTTCGAGCCTATATAAGGAAAAACTCGACCAGAGGGGCATTACCTGAGGTATTACGCCGTAAATAATTTCATGAATATATCCTGCGCCTGTTGATCTTATCCCTTCTACAGGACGCATATCTACAGCTTCGACGGATTCGGAAAAGAGTTTGCTTATTATGCCGGTATTATGAACAAAAACCGCCATTGTTCCGGCAAAAGGTCCGAGACCCACTGCTGCCACAAAAAGGATTGCAAAAACCAGTTCGTTTATTGCTCTTGTAGCATCCATTAGTCTTCTGATAGGCTGAACAATCCATTTGGGAGCTATATTGTTTGATGATAACAAGGCAAAAGGGATGCCGAATACAATTGACAAAAAAGTACCCCATGTTGCAATTGTAATTGTTTCAAACATTTTTATCACATAAAGTTTCAAGTCACCAAAATTTGGTTTAAGGAAATCAGAAAGATAATCAGCCATATTTGCTGCATCTGTGAATATCATAGGCCATCTGTAAATTTCTGCAGGGAAATAGGAAATACCTAATATTGCGATAATTACAAAAATATATGTGGCCTTTGAGAAAATTTCTGGCCATTTTACCCGCAGGTGATTTGATGCGTTTACAGAAAGACCGAGTCGATCAGTATTCTCCATATTTAACCTCTTGTGTTACAGGATAAAAAACCGCTGTTATTTACTAACAGCGGCAAGTGAAAAAGCAGGGGGTTAATAACCGCCTTTACCATATATTTTGCTTAACTTTTCAAGTCTTTTAATTTCTGCTTCCGCTTCCTTTAACGCATTTTTGTCATTATTGTTCTCAGCTTTAAGTTTTTTCTTGAATGCCTCTATTTTACGAACATCCAGAAGCTGAGCATTGGATGATGCCAGGAAAGGTCCCCAGCCATCTGCCATTTCCGCGAGTACTTGTCTTTCCCTATCTATCTTATCTATACTCCCGTAACGGCCGTATTGTATAAAAAAGTACACTATTTTTTCCTTCACTTTTTCAGGAAGATCTTTTCTCCATACTATTGGATCTGAAGGTATAATCGGCGAAGTCCATATAACTTTTATGTTTTTGGCTAATTTCGGTCTTTGTTGTGAAAATCGATATAGATTTTCATTATTGTTTGTGGCCACATGGACTTTCTCGGTTGCCACAGCTGCAGCATTTCCACCGTGGTTGGAGCTTGTTACCCTCTTGAAGCATTCCTCGGGGGTGATACCGTTTTTTGCCCAAACATAGTAGCCCGGGATTGCAAAACCTGAAGTGGAGTTGGGATCCCCGTTACTGAAAGTCAGCGTTTTATCACATTCAAGAACATCTTCAAGGCTGTCAATACCTGAGCCTTTGTAGGTGATAAGGTGGGAGTAGTACCCACGGGTACCGTCATCTTTTATAGTCTGGGCAAAAACCTCTCCACCGGCTCTGTCAACTGCTTCAATTGCCG
>DDHP01000004.1:9705-11004 GCA_002338145.1 Deferribacteraceae bacterium UBA1873
AAAATCTTCCATGTCTTCAAGGAAAGGTTTGAAACTTTTTTCCAGTGCAGTTGTTGATTCAGTCGGTATAATTCCGAAATTAATCTGCTCAGGCATATTACCATGAGAGTCAGCATGTGCGGAACTGATGCCTAATACTAAAGTTGCAAACATTACTAATAATTTTCTTAACATCTCACACCTCTTCGTTTTTATTGTAACGTAAAAATAAATGTGCAATGTTAAAAAGATATTGTCTTTATGTAATTTACCTGTAAATTTGATTTCTCAGTTGCTTGTATTTACTACATGCTGAAAATTTTTAAATGATTTGAAGTATTTAAATTGATCAATAAATATTTGGATTAAAATACAGGTAATCTCCATTTGACATTATTTTTGCAATTAGTTGATATTTTTCTGACTGTCATTTTGTAGATTTATTTTATGAAAATTTGCGATATTACTCAGCTGTACAGCCCCATCAGCGGGGGTGTAAAAACTTATTTAAATAATAAGCGTACTTTTTTCCACAAAAAAGGGGATTTCAAGCATATATTGATTATTCCGTGGCACGAGAACAAAACTGTAGAAGAAAACAACCTCAAAACCTATTATATTAAATCTCCGAAGCTCCCCTTTTCTGAAAGTTATCGTTTTTTTATTAGTCTTAAAAAAATTTATAAGATATTAAATGATGAAAACCCGGATATTATCGAGACCGGGGATCCATATATTCCCGGTATACTTGCTCTGATTGCCGGCAGAAGAAAAAAAGTGCATGTTGCAGGTTTTTATCATTCTGACATTCCGGGAGCTATAAAAAGAACTGTTTTAAAATTTTTGCCATCTTTCTGTTTCTGTCCTTTTCATTTTATGATTTTAAAATACCTGAAATGGTTTTATTCCAATATGAATATAACGTTTGTTACCAATCCGGATTTTAAAAAATATTTGGAGAATCTTGGAGTTGATAATCTAAAACTCAACCCTTTTGAAGTGGATACAGAATTTTTTTATCCTGTAAGCAGCAAATATAAAATTTACAGGAAATACGGTATACCGGAAAATGCCAGATTACTTTTGTATGTCGGGAGAATTGCGAGAGAAAAAAATGTATCCGTTCTTACCTCTGTACCTGAATTAATCAAAAAATTTGATATTTATATTATTATTGCAGGGGATGGCGAGCAAAGACGGTTAATTGAACAGATAAGCGGCGGGAATCCGAAAATAAAGTATATTTATTATATTAATGACAAAGAATTACTCAGAGAGCTTTATTCTGCAGCTGATCTGTTTGTTCATCCGGGGATGTCC
>DDHP01000004.1:11234-11573 GCA_002338145.1 Deferribacteraceae bacterium UBA1873
AAAAAAGCGGATTGGAGTATGTAACCCTCAACAAGAATAACCTTGTTGAAACGTTCGGGACAAAGCCCCTGGCTGCAAAAATTAGTGAAGTTCTGTTAAAAAATAGCAGGGAAGATAGCAGTAATAATATTGCTGTCCGTGTGCGTGAAAAATTCGGCAAAGGCAGTTTCTATGAGAATCTTATTAGTGAATATGAGAATCTTTTGAAAACCGGAAAAAATTCAGATTTACCAACCCGGCAAGAGTGTGAAGAGGGTGCCCGTTGAAGGTTGAGATAGTAAACGTATCCGATGACTTAAAAGAAGATGTAAGACATATATGCAGACAAACAGGTTTTAT
>DDHP01000004.1:11787-19526 GCA_002338145.1 Deferribacteraceae bacterium UBA1873
ATATGCAGACAAACAGGTTTTATGGGCAGCAATGTGGAGTATGTTTTCAGCGACAGTGAAATTTTTGCCGATTTTTTCACAAAATACTATCTGGACTATGAGCCGGAAAACTGCTTTGCAGCTCTGGCGGATGGTAAAATTGCAGGTTATATTATAGGATCTTTTCATCCTGTAAGATATTTGTTTTTAGGTATGTTTTTTACAAACATTAAACTTTTTTTCAGGCTTATGCTGAGTTTTTCTAAGGGTAAACTGACTAAAAATGACAGAAACTTTTTGAAGTGGTTCTTTCTTAAAGGATTCAGAGAAACACCACGTATACCTCTCATGGCAGCTCACTTTCACATGAATATTGCAAAAAAATACCGAGATGGCAGTGTTTCACTGAAATTACTGAAGACACTGCTGTCAAAGGCTGAAGAGAACGGTGTTCATAGAATTGCCTTTCAAACGCAGATTTATGATGACAGAAGAGGTGTGCGTACATTTGAAAGATTTGGCTTTAAACTGTTTGATTCAAGGAGAACAACTAAATTTGACAAGATATTGGATAAAAATGTTTACATTGCCACCTTTATAAAGGACGTTACCTGAAATGTCCGGTAAATTCTTTGTTGTTTCCCTGCACGATGTCCATGCAGGAAATTACCATATCTTTAACGAGTTCATAAAAAAGCTGAATGAGTTAGGTGTCTATTTTGTTTCTTTACTTGTAGTCCCCTACATGCACAAAGAACATGATTTATCTTTCGACCTGAAATTTGTCCGATGGCTTAAGGGGAAACAGTCTCAGGGGCATGAAATTGTATTGCACGGATATTACCATTATGAAGAGATTAAAAAAGACAGTATAATTAAAAATATCATAAGCAGTATTTACACCGCACATGAGGGAGAATTCTACAGAATTAGCTATGATGATGCAGAAAGCAGAATCAGGAAAGGTTTGGAGTTATTCCGTTGCAACGGCTTGAAAGCTTATGGCTTTGTGGCACCGGCCTGGCTTGCTAACGATAATGCAGTTAAAGTCTTAAAAAACACAGGTGTAGCCTATACTACTAAATTAACAGGTATTTTACTGCTGAAATCAGATATATTTATTAAAGCCCCTGTTTTATCATTCACTTCACGCAGTCCTTTGAGAAAGCTTCTCTCAATCTTATGGGCAAGGCTTTTCAGGTTTATTTCCGGTTTTTTCCCAATTGTGAGAGTGTCGGTGCACCCCGGTGATCTGGAAACATCCTTTTTGAAAGAACAGCTTTTATCAGAGATAGTTCACCTGAAAAAAAGAAGGAATTGTTTAACATACAAGGAGTTATTGGACTTATATGCAGAATCAGACTGATTTAAGAAAATCAATAAAAAGGATACTTAAGTGGTCACTGTTTGCTGCCGGGATATCTGTTTCTGTTATAACGGTAATTCTTTTTCTGAACCGGAATAAATTAAGCTTTGGCTTTGCTTTAAATATGGATTATAAAATCTGGTATCTACTGTTTTTTATGACTTTTTTTGCATGGTTTTCCAAAAGCCTCAGGTTGTTTACTCTTTTAAAGGCATTGGATTATCCGGTGATTTTACGAAAATCTTTTATGATATCTTTTTCATCTGAATTTGCAGTGGCTGCCACCCCTTCCGGCTTTGGGGGCAATGTGGTTCAGTTCGCTTTTTTGAAGAAAACCGGCTTGTCTCCTTCAGAAATTATAAGTGTAGTTGCATTGGAGAATCTAATAGATATTATGATTTTTATTATACTTTTTATTCCCATCTTCTTTGTTTTTTATGGAAACAATTTACTAAATCAATTTTTGGGTATTGCGGAGAATAAACTTATTATTCCGGCTCTGCTCAATCATTTGGAAATTGCTGCAGCAATTGTTTTGTTTTGCTTTATAATTTTATCGATAATAATGTTAAAGTTTAAAAGGAAGTTGATTGCTTTTTTTGAAAAATTCAATGTGCTGGCTGAAATAAAGAAAAGTTACAGCTGTTTTAAAGAATTGTTCCGCAGAAGAAAATCCGCTTTAATTGCAGTAAGCTTCTTTAGTTTTACTCAGTGGATATGTAGGTATGGAATCTTGCCTCTTATCGCTTATGAATTAGGAGCTGATGAGGGTGTTTTTTTTCTTTTTTTGATTCAGGGGATATTTATATCAATAGGCCATATGCTTTTTCTCCCGGGCGGCTCCGGTGGAGTTGAAATAATGGCTTCAGCAGTACTTACATTTTTCCTTCCGGTACAACTCATAGGAATGACTGTAATATTATGGCGTTTTTTTACATACTATATGTATTTACTCTTGGGCGGGGTTGTGTTTGGTATATCTGTTCATTATTTTGACACTTTTCCGCTTAAAAATAACAAAGCTTACCTTTAGTACTTTTTAGGAAAATTTTGCAAAAATATTACATTTTTAAATTTTTTTTATGTTAATTTGAATAAATTTCAACAGTGGAGTAAATAATGAAAATATATTTTATAAGGCATGCCCATGCAATAAGCAGAAATGATTTTGATGGCGATGATTTATACAGGCCTTTAAGTGAAAAAGGAATAGTAAGAGCAGAAAAAGCATTCAGCAACTTTAGCAGCCTTTTTAAAAAGCCCGATGTTATAATAAGCTCTCAGGCAGTAAGAGCCAAAGAAACTGCGGAAATATTGAAAAGATACTGTGAATGCGATTTATATGAAGATCCGCTGATTAATCCCGGTGCCGATTTTCTGGATTATGAAAGTGTTATTAAGACATACGACGATGATACTGATAAAGTTTTAGCAGTGGTAGGACATGAGCCGGATATGACAAAATTTATTTCCTTTTACATTGCTGAAGGTGAACTGTATTTAATCTTGAAAAAGGGCGGTATTTGTTATGTGGATAATAAATCTTTAATGGGGTTGATACAGCAAAAATTGTTGTTATGAATTTAAATCTGCTCAGTAAATCATCTGTTTTTTTGACAATGCATGAAGAGCTTGATTTGGCACTTAAAAAGTGCACAGAATACTCTTTTGATTTATTTAATACAAAAAAGTCTGACATAATCGTTTACGATTCCTTTGACGGAAGATTGCTATCAAAAGATATCCTGCTTTTTCATAGCGGCGAAAATTTTTATCTATTAAACCCAAAAAATAAAAAGTATAATTTTTTTGAATTCAACCACTCTTCGAACGTATTTAAGATTCCTGAGTTGAAGGATGAGAAAATAAAAAAGATACTGTCACCATTTTCAGTTAAGGCGCTTATGCCCCTTTTATCAATAAACGGGGTTATAACTGTATATAACCTCAAAAATAGTGACAAAAAGACCATTGCCAAGTGTAAGAAATGTCAACTTGATGATGAATTTTTTACGTTCCTTGTTATTACTCCATTAAAAGGTTTTAAGAATGAAACGGATGAATTTGTTAACCTGCTAAAATCTTTTGGTCTGAACTACAGCAAGGGGGATATTGTTCGTGAATTGATTAACATATACCCGAAATTGCATGTTACATATTCTAATAAAATACAGACAGTCTTAAAACAGGATGATCTATCAGATCAAGCTGTGGCTTTGATTATTACTGAGCTTTTGAAAAAAGCGGAAGCCAATATAGATGGAATTCTTCACGACTATGATACGGAATTTTTGCACGATTACAGGGTATCTCTCCGAAAAGCAAGATCGATTCTGAGTGAAGTGGGGGATGTATTCGATAAGGAAAAAACTAAATATTTCAGAGGGATCCTTAAAACATTTGCCCAAATCACCAATAATTTAAGGGATATAGATGTTTATCTGCTCAAAATCCCGGAATTTAAAGAGGAGTTGCCGGAACATTTACGTTACGGACTGGAGGATGTTGAGAGTTATCTACGAATGCTTAGAGAAAGTGAGACTAAGAAGGTTAATAATTTTCTTCAAAGTACCGAATTTAAAGCAAATTTTGGGGAAGCTGTGGATTTTTTTCAGAAGGGATATACTGATTATCCTGGTGAATTGGCAGGAAAAAGGATTTATGATGTAGCTGCTGATGCTATTAATAGCTGCCTTGGAGGTCATGTAAGACGTGTAAAAAAATCAAAATCCATGACCCCTGAGACATTGCATAAACTGCGAATAGATTTCAAGAAGCTCAGATACCTCATTGAGGCTTTCGGAAATGTTGTCTACGGGGAAAAAACAGAGGCACTTTTGGATAAACTGAAAAAATTTCAGGATGAAATCGGTCTTTACCACGATTTTCACAATCATATAATTATGTTAAATTATATTTTGAATGAAATGTCTGATAAAAATGACTATACTGAAAAAACAGTAAAGCAGCTGGAAAAGATCTTTACCAGGAAAAGGGATAAATTAGAAAAGAAAGTGCTTGAGCGTCTTGAGAGATTTTTACAAAAGAAAAATATCAGCAGATATAAACCCCGGAGTTTGAAATGAAAATTATTGCGCTGTACAGTATCAAAGGGGGTGTGGGTAAAACAGCAACAGCTGTAAATCTGGCATATGAAGCTTCAAAAGAAAGACAGACATTGTTGTGGGATTGGGATCCACAAGCTTCAGCCACGTTTTACCTTCGGATAAAGCCTGAGATAAAAGGTAAAACCAGTAACATTATTACGAAAAAAAGCTATTATCAAAAAAATATAAAGGCAACTGATTTTCCCCGTTTTGACCTTTTGCCTGCTGATTTTTTGCTTAGGGACTTAGATTTTATGTTATCTGAAATGAAATATTCGAAAAAAGATCTGAAGAAAAAATTAACCGGGATATTTAATGATTATGAATATGTTTTTATAGATTCGCCTCCGTCTGCATCAGTGCTGTCAAAGTATCTGCTTTATATTTCTGATATTGTGTTGATCCCTCTGATACCTACAGTATTATCATTAAGGACGTATAATATGTTAAAATCCGAAATTGCCGATAAAAAATCACGAAACAAAATATTCACTTTTTTCTCAATGGTGGATAAAAGAAAAAAAATGCATAACGTCATTATGGAAGATATTAGAAAAAACGAAGATAACCTTTTGGATGTGGCAATACCTTATTCTGCTGTTACTGAAAAAATGGGTGTTGAGAGGGTACCTGTCCAGGTGATTGAACCGAAAAGCACAGCATCATCAGCTTATAATAAGTTGTGGAAAGCATTGTTTGAATCAGAGATTCTAAAATAGTTCTCGCTTGCAAAGTCTTTATATTCTTTAAAAATGAGATACCAATCTAAACTTTAAATTCCCCTGCTGAATAGATTTTTACTCAACAGGGGAATGACAGATATGGTGTTGGAGCTAATCTACAGTCTGAGATAATTTAATTATTTTTATATCTCTTTGATTATTTGTATAGGACTCAAAAATGATTTCTTCACCGTCAGGTGACCATGAGGGATAAAAGGCGAATCCGCCATCTGTTACTTTTGTATTTTTCTCCGATTCAAGGTCATAAATCCTGATGGCTGAAGTACCGTCAGCCTCCCATGACCAATATGCTATTTTATCGGCCACGGGAGAAAAGACGGCTCCCCTGTCTCCTAAAGTATTTTCAGACAGCATTACTGGATAAGCTACCGTTTTATCCTCTTTAAGGACAACATCAGAATAAACAGCTGCATAAGTTATCAAAGGATTGCCGTCAATATATCTGACGATTTCCGCTGTGTACGCAATGCCAGTTCCATCCGGACGCCAGTCGCTCATTTGGATAGATTGAACGCCTTCCCAATGATAAATTTTTTCAAGCTCCCCATTATTTTTATCAAATTGGATAAAATTTTGTGTTGTCAAATTATAATCTCCTGATACAGGCGCAGTTTTGTAAGCTATTATTGTACCGTCCGGACTCCATTGTGGGTTCGTATCCATATTTTCAGAGGTTGTAAGACGTATAGGGCTGCCACCTTCTGATGAGATTACAAAAATATCCCAATTATTATCATTCTTTTGAGAATATGCTATCCATTTCTCGTCAGGGCTCAACTCAGGTCTGTCTATGATATTTTCAGAAGAGATGATTTCGATAGCAGTATCACTGTTTAAATCCAGCACTTTGATGTTAAAGGATGGGCTTGTTTCGTCATAGGTTGAATACACGACACTATTCCCGTTTTTACTGACATCATAGTAGACAACGTCACCGTTTTCGTTGGTTAGCTGTCTCTTATTATTCCCCATTGAATCCATTACCCACAACTGATAGCTTCCCGATCTGTCTGAAAGCCAAAAAATATCATTCTCAGTGCTCCAAACCGGTAATATATCATCAGCACTGTCAAATGTAAGGCTTGTCACTGAAATCCCTTCATTCAAAATTTTTGTTAAAGGAATATCCTCACCTCCGGCTATCGCGGGATAATCCAGACGGTGGCAAGACAGGCAGCTTTCATTGTTTTCAACGGGCAGGATTAGTCTTGTCGGAAGCGCTAATCTCTTAGAATAGTCGTAAATAAAGTCATTCGTATCATTATTATATGAGCTTCTCTTAAAAATAAAGTTAGTTCCGAAGCTTTCGTATAGAGACCCTGTTGGCCCGCTTGTTTTATCTGACATCAAATATTCGTACATATCAGGGCTAAGATTTGTTTCCACTGCTACAGCATGATTTATGTTAAACGCATAAATAAATATTAAAATAATTTCCGGTATATATCTTTTCATTGTTTATTACCTCCTAATAAATCACTTCTTCAAGACCTGATCCCATATTGGGTACCACTTTCATATAAACGTTAAGAGCCCCTTCTGTCAGTGTTTCCCGCCCCTGATTAAAACTTTGCTCCTTAACGATTATTTTATAAAGTTTGTTAAGTCTTAGTGCCCTTTCTCTGGAAGGATACAGTAAAACAGTAATGTCATCTTCCAGTCGGCTAAGCATATCCTGGTTTAATTCCCCGTTCTCAGTAAAAAATTTTTCTCTGACCTCTTCATTCTCCCGAAATTCATCTCCATAACCGTTCTGTTTTAAATAAAAAGCATACTCCTTAACCTCACCAAAGTTTTCATAATATACAGTTTGATCATCAACACCTTGCAGCCCCAGTTGGGTCCAGTGCTTCCATCCATTATTATTTTCAAATTTTCTTGGAAATGCGAATGTTCCATCACTGATAGCACCTATATTGGAATGGCATCCGGCGCAATAAACTGTTTCTTCTTTTGTTTGAGGTCTTAATTCGCCATTTATATCTTCAATAAAACCCTGCAATACCCATCCCCGTTCAGTATAAATACCTGTTGAAAAATCACCGAAAAAAATGTCTATCGAGGATTCATCTTTATCTGCATCTTCAAATTGATCCTGGTTGTAAAGATCCTGAAGTTTCTCTGCAGAAAGATATTTAACCTTTTTCATGTAGCGTAATTCTTTAAAACGTTCTGCCATTGAAGGAGTATCCGAGGCATCATTCCAGTCTATATAACGAAGAGAATGAAGAAACTCAGTGTTTTTGGGATATAACCCGGAATTGAAGAAAATCTGTCCGGATTTTTCCATTTTCCCAGCTGCTCCTGCAAAATGTAATGTGCAATTTTTTAGAGAAGTCCAGTTTATTTTTTCAGCTGTCTGAATACTACCATTACCATCCAAATCACAGTCTGTGAGCTGTTCATTTATTGATTCTGTATTTATGGATTTCTGTTTAATCATTGCTTCAACTATAGCCAGGTTATATTTATAAACATCAGTGTTAAGTTTTTGGTTTGCATCTATTCTGAAACTTTTTGGTAATCTTATGAGTACATCATCGA
>DDHP01000004.1:19680-25369 GCA_002338145.1 Deferribacteraceae bacterium UBA1873
TACACTTCTGTGCTAAGTTTTTCGTTTATGTCTACTCTGAAACTTTCAGGTAGCCGTATGAGCACATCATCAAAGGAACCGTTTGTCGGCCAGAAAGTACCCGGAAAGGCTTGGTATCTGAATGCTCTCCAGCCGGTCATTTTTCCTGTATTGGGATTGATGTCAAAACCATCTTCATCAAAATTAAAGTAACAATCCGGTCTGTATCCGGGCCACTGCTGCGGAAGTTTTTCAGAAATTTTTATAGTGTTGTTATCTGTAAGATAATTTGAAGATCTTACATATGTGAGAATTTCAGAATCCGTGATTTTGGAAAGCTCAGTTTGTCTGTTTTTGAAAAAATTAGCCCAGGGATTAAAGGAAACTTCGGGGGGTAGACTGTATTCACTTTGTAAAAAGCGGTCATCTACCGGATTTGGGTGTTTGCCGTCAATATGGCAGATATAACATGGATTGTGCACCTGCTCATTTTCATCCAGTACTTTTGTATAGCACTGAGGCGGAATGTATGGGGCGGGGTTATTGGATAAAACACTCATATCTATCTGATTCTTTGTTTCCAGTGACTTTTTGTATGAAGAAATATTATCAAAAACTGTACTGTTAACTACGGACCCAGCTGAATCTCCACTGTCTGAACAACCAAAAAGTGCTGTAATAAAAACAAGTATTACTAAAAGAAGGGCCGAAATACTCCGGCCCTTTGTAATTTCTCTAATAAAAATCATGCTATCACCTCATATGCATAATTACTGCAATGGTATCCTGAAATAGCCCACATAGCCCCTTCTCGCCTGGGCGCTGTAATCACTGATGTCTTCTCTCGGGTGCTGAACATTTGTGAAAACATAAAGGGAATTGTTTTTTTCCAACGTTGCAAACATGCCTGTAAACTCAGCTTCTATTGGTGCTGTCATAATACGTGTTAATTCCCCGGTATTCGTATTGTAAGTCCAGGTTGCATTGTTAATGTGGTAACCGGTATCCTCACCTATGAGAAGAATATCGTGACCAATATATCTGATATTATCCGGGCTGGATATTTTATCTACATTGGCGGTATTGCCCAAGCTGTCAGGTGTCCCTACATATTCTCCGATTACCAATGGTGACATAGATGTGCCTACATAACTGCTGTTAATAGGATTTCCGGCGGCATCATTTGCTGTACCGACTTGTAATTTATAAACAGCACCGGCTTTTTCTTGTTCCAGTTGTATATCCCCTTCGCCATCAGACATGCTCGAGCTGATCTTACTTATTGCCACATAAAGCTCATTTTTATCAGGATTGAATGTTAACCCTTCCGCTTTTTTGAATTCTGCAGTCGCTCCGAGATATGCACCGTATTTTCTTGTCTCGAGTGCTCTTGCAGCCATCTTCACTTCTTCATCACTTGTGAATACTCCTGATCTGTCTTCTCCTGTTCTGAGTTTTAAACACATCTGGGTTTTGTAAGCACCTTCACCTGCGTCTGCCGGGTCACCGGCTTTCACTATTTTATATCCATTTCCTGTGTCACAACTATCAGGATTACCCACCAGGAAAATATCTGAAAACTCAGGTTTTTTCTCAATTATATTTTCCACTGCAGATTCTTCAGTATGACCAAGGTTTACCCATGTAATATCTGCTGAGCCTCCATTCGCGGCGCTCGTCTGATTCCATTTAGCCATATAAATATTACCGCTGCCCAAGTTACCGGCTTCATCTGCAACAAACATAAATATGCCTCTGTAACCGCCGTCATCAGCTATATATACAGTTTTATTATCAGGCATTACTGTCGCCATTTCAGGCGTGCTTCTTCCCATTGCATACAGTTTTTTTACTGTGGTATTCATGCTTGCATCAGTGTCTATTTCAACAATGTAACCATAATTATATGGTGTAAAATCTGTTCCGCCCAAATATTCTTCTTTTATATCTTTTACTATTCCACACCACCAGCTGAAATTTGCAGTATTATCGAAAAGGGGAGGGGTGTATCCGCCGGTCAGTGATCCATTATCCGTATTACAGTAAGAGATATGTTTTGTCATATAGTTTTTTGTTTGATTATCAAACTGATATGCATCCAAATAGTAGTCCTCTTCGCCGCCTAAGTGGGTTCCCCATGGAGTCTTATCTCCTGCACAATTAATCCAGGTGCCACCAACGGAAGAGAAATCGATATTCTTTAATTCTTTTGCAGAGAAACTTTTTTCAGTGTCATTATAAGATAATTCTGTAATATCAACAGCGCCGGGGGACTGTTCGTAATGGGTTATTAGAAAATGCTTGCCATCTTTCGTTAAAACGGAATTTGCATCAGGATAATTACTGATAGAAGAAGTATCATCAGAATATGAAGTTTTTAAAGGATCCCCGTTTTTGTCAAGAATCATACCTGCTATATCTCCACCCACTTCATCACCGGTCCTGAAAAGTGTTTTGTAACTTAATGGATAGCTTAACTCAGTACCATCTGCAAATTTTAGTGTTGCATTTTCAGATATTCTTACCTCCTTTTGGGCTGCTTCTGTGTCCGGAGCGGAAACTTCGGAGAACTGAATCATAGATAACTCTGATGATCCGTTGTCTTGCTGATTTTGACTTGTTGTGTCATCATCACTACCGCATCCGATAATAATATTCATTGATAACAGTAGTAAAAAAAATAATGTTACTCTTTTCATAATTAGACCTCCTAAATTATTTTATTTTCAAATACATTAACAATTTCATATATATGTCATGAGGATGTTAGAAATTTGCAAAAGATATTCATATATACTGAACCTTTTATGTTGAATAGTGTTATGTTTTTTATGAAAAAAATTATTTTTGCAAAAGGAGTAGTTGATAATTATAACTTTAATAATATATAGGTTATAGGACGATCAATGCTGTTAAAAATAAAGAAATATATATTCAGGAAACTGAAATTTTAAGCACTCAGGACGCTGTTAAAAGTGCTCTGAGTGCTTATTACATCCTGTTTTTTGTGTGTGATTATTTTTGCATCCAAAAGCTTCTTAAGAATTTTGTTCAGGTCGTATTTTTCAACGACACGATTTCTGGATGACTTTTTTAGTTTAAGATATTCAGTTTTGTTATTTCTTTTCATCTCGATAATGTTAGCTGTAATATGTATCCAGATATCTTTGTTTACAGGGGCGGTAAAACCGGTTTCTCCATCTTTTATTATTTCCTGGGGGCCGCCAATGTTTGTTACCAGCGCAGGAACTCCACATGCCTGGGCTTCCAAAACAGCCATTCCGAATGTATCAGTAATGCTGGGAAATACCAAAAGATCTGCTGAGTTATAAATTTCAGGTAAATCTTTATAATCGATCTTACCTTTAAGTATAATGTCCTTATTCCGTTTTACTTTTTTGTATAACGTTTTGAAATAAGGACCATCTCCAACTATTTCAAGTTTTACATCCTTTATTCTTTTTTGAAGTTTTTCAAAAAACCCAATGAGAAAATCCAAGTTTTTATCTTTGGATATCCTGCCTACATAGAGCAATTTAAAAAACCCTTTTTCTGCAGTCTTGGAATGGGGTCTGAAGATATCTGTTTCAATTCCTCTTTTAAAGTAACCCAGATTCGTTTTGCTGAACCCTTTATTTTCAAGTTTTTGCATATATTCGTTTGTGGGTACAAGTGTTTTATTCATTTTTGAAAAGAACCAGTTTGTGTAAGTATCTACAATATCTGTAATGTTTTTATCCCGAGCGATCTCACTAACCTCACAGGCAAAATCGGTATGATAAATTCCTGTGCATTTTATATCCAGAAGGTTTGCAATCAGAAGTCCGGCAAGTCCCATGGGTCCGGGAGTTGAAATGTAAATCTCATCGGGATTAAATTCATAAGCAAACTTCAATAGTCTCAGCATTGAGGGTATTTTTATCTCAAGATGGTTGTAGTATGGCATTTTCAGGTTATGCACTGATGGAATTATTTTTATACTTTCTGGCAGATATTCAGGGATTTCTTTATCTTTGAGGGTGGCAACAAACATCAAATTTGAATCCACTTCAGGGGCTTTTTTCGCAATTGTTTGAAGTGTTATGGAAACTCCGTTAAGATCATTTATTGTGTCCGTAAACCATAGAATATTATTCTTTTTTAGAGATTTATCATCTAAAACATCTTTTTTGAGATTTTCTATCATCTCTTTGCCGGCATACATGTGTTTAAAAGAAGTGTAAAAAGGCATTGTTATGAAAATTCCCGGTATAGCAGAAGAAGCTGATTTCCCCATTTTCACAACATCCAGATTTGTGACACCTTTGTCAAATGACTTCAGCAGGATTTTAAAAATCTGATCTGTACTGTCGGTGATTTTTTCATAAATCAAATCCAGTCTTTTATCTATATTGTCAGTATCTGTACTCTGAACACTTTCCACAAGTTCAGCAATTGCTTTATAAACAGCATTTTTCTTTTTAGATTTCATTTTACTAAGTTTTATTTTATCTCTGAAACTGAGTTTACTTTTCTCAAAAATCAGGCTGGTGATTTCCTGGATACTGGATTTTTTAAAAGTTTTGTTTTTTTGTCTGGCGAAATCGCAGGCTATTTTATAAATAGCAAATACAAGGCCCTGGAAGTTATTGGTTCTACCTGAAGCCATTGTTTTTTTGTTTCTGATGCTTTCTAAGAAGTTATCGATATTTGTTTCTTTTGAAACAGTATAAGTTTTGCCTGCAAAAAGTCCGGCATGGTCATCCGAACCTCCGGTAAATCCCTTTATCCATGGATTATCACTTATTGGTTCAATTTTGTGTCTGGCATATAAATCATCGATGTAATTTTCAGACAGTCCGCCGAGAATTGACATCCATGAGTTGTTATGCAGTTCACTTCTGCTGCCATTTCTTACCTCAAAAACATCAAAAAGAAGGATCAGCTTTTCCAGATGTTCTTTTGTTAATTTGCCGTTTACCGAATATGTCGCATGAGCCACCGAATAGGCGAGATTTTCCTCCTTTATAAAATCCCTGAAAGTGTATATGTCTGTACGCACTTCTTGAATATCTTTAAACTGCTCATAATTGAGACCGTAAGTTAAAATATGAACTTTGCAAGCGTCTTCCGGAAAATATACTGTTGATTCCACACCTGTAATAACACTTTCAGGGTATTTTTCCTTTAGTTCCAGTGAACCCCTTATTTCGTTGTGATCGGTAATGGTTACAAAATTCATTCCTCGTTGAATTGAAAGTTTGTAGAGATCTTCGGGTTTTGAATAAGATTCTGAAGCTCCGAGCTTTTTCAAAAACCACTCCGACGGGCGGCTGGAATACATCGAATGAAGATGCAAATCGGCTTTAATTAATTTATCACTCATAATCCCTCCGTTTTTCCTTATATTAATCAAAATTATTAAAATTTTGTGATATAAATTAAAAATAATTGTAAAAGATTATCTTTGATTTTGGACAGGATGCAAACTTTGAATAATTCAGGAAGTACGGTACAATCCCACCAAAGATATTCTTAAAACTTTTTAATTTACAAATATATGGGAATATAATCCCGCATTGTCGAAAATGAAGAAAAACATTATTTTATGGTGTATAAATGTAAAAGAGTTGTAAAAAACAACAAATTGCTTAAAATTTTCACTTTAAACATATATAAAGATTTCTTATGAGAAAAATATTGGTTTTTTTGATGTTTTTGGTTTTAACTA
>DDHP01000030.1:0-16036 GCA_002338145.1 Deferribacteraceae bacterium UBA1873
GGATGGGGTAAGTATTTGTTGTTCGGCAAAAGATCGCCGCGGGCTACTGCCCTCGCGATGACACAGCTAAACCGTCATTGAGAGGAGTGCCAACGACGAAGCAATCTCTATACGGGGCAAGAGATTGCTTCGGGACTTCGTCCATCGTAATGGCGCTGGCTGGGGAGTATCTGTTTGGTTATGATGACATTACGCCTCCGTTTTTGATGGAGGTCATATAAACGGCTGGTTTATCCTTGACAGGGCACTTGTATTGGCAAATTCCGCAACCGATGCATTCCTCGGGATTGATTTTCGGCTGTTTTATCTTCCGTGATTCACCCTTATAGTTTTTCCCTTTTACTGTATTAAAATAGATTGCTTTTGGAGAAGTGGGGCAGTGTTCTTCACATACAATACAGTCCACACCGTAGGCATACGGGATGCATCTGTTTTCATCGATGAATGCTGTTGCTATTGTTGTTTTTTTCTTTTCCTCTACACTTAATTCCTTAATAGCTCCGGTAGGGCACATTTTGCCGCACAGATTGCAGTTGTAAACACAATAGCCGTAATTAGCATTTCCTGTGGGTGTCCACAAGCCTTCGATGCCAGATTCAAAAAGTGAAGGAGCAAGAAAATTTTCCGGGCATACTTTCATGCATGCTCCGCATCTTATACATGTTTTTAAAAACTCATTTTCCGGAATACTTCCAGGCGGTCTTACCAGTTGGGGACTTTTGGCGGCTACTTTGGTTCCTGTTTTTATTACAAAGAATCCAGATAGAGCGATTCCCAATGTTTTGGCTGTTGCACGTTTAGACAAATCAATTTTTGCCGGTTTCGTTTTTAATCCGTAATACAGCGAATCTGAAGGACATACAGGAAGGCAGTTAAATAAAAGCATGCATTCACTTGTTTGAAAATTATTTTTTTGGGAAGGCAGAGCATCTGCATAGCAGCTGCTTGAGCAAACGCCGCATGAATTACAGCTTGCTTTATGCTGCAGTTTTAAAGGTGAATACTTACTGATTAAACCAAGCATCCCTCCCAACGGGCAGAGGTATTTGCACCAGAAACGATTTCTGTAAAAATTCAGGCCCAACAAAATGATAAATACAATTCCGAACAGAGCCGCCTGCTCATAATATATATTATCCCTGCCAAGTACATTGTTGAAAAGAAAATCCTGCGTGCCGTCTGAAAGTATATCCATGTTGTAAAGAATAAGTACTACAGGCAGAAAAAAGATAGCTAAACATTTAACCAGAAGACTCAGTGGATCGAGGTATCCGGAGACATTGACACGCATAATTGATAAAATGACTATAACTGTGAAGATATAATATTTTAAATTTTTGTATTTTGAATATTCGCTTTTACCGTATTTATCTTTCCTGATTTTTTGAGCTATAAAGCTGAAAAAATGATGGATTGTCCCAAAAGGGCAGACCCAGCCGCAGAAAAGCCTTCCGAAAATTAAGGTAAAAACTATGACTATTAATGACAGAATAAAAACAGACGGCAGTTTGTATGTGCTGAAAAGCGTAGTAAGAGCAACAAGGGGGTCGATAGCGAAAATATATTCAATTTTGCTTTTTAATTTTAATTCAAGAGAGAAACCTGTATTGTCGATGATTGAATTGAAAAAAATGTAAAAAAACAGAGCCAGAAAGATAATCTGGGATATAAGCCGGAAGTATCTGCTATACTTTTTCATAAACAATATTCATTTCATTTTTGTCAGATGTGCCGAGACCTTGTTTTTCAGCAATCTGAAGAAATTTAATTGTTGTCGGCTCAAATCCCAGTTCCTTAGCCGCCAGAAAATCGGTAGCTACTTGATCTGTGGATGCTATTATTTTATTTGATATTTTTACATCATCAAGGCTGCCGCCGGTGGGGCCATTTGCCATTAAAATTCTTGTGCAGTCGACAATATTCAGCGTTGGTTTGAAAAACGCGGCCAAATCAACAATTGCCTGATGGAGATTCTGATGGAGTGAGCCTCTGAAACCTCCCACTGCTCCCAGCCAGTTTTTTATGGAAGCTGTCAGCTGAGTTGAGCCGTGATGTTTAGCCACCGGGACATTAATTACTTTGTCTGCTGTTTTGAAAAGCTCAAGAACAGGCCAGTCATCTATAAAAGTTCCTCTGAGATTCATCTCTTTATAATGTCTGTTTTGAGGGATAAACACCTCTGCGCCTTCTTTTTGAACGTATTCAGGTATTCTGGATATCGCATATACACTTCTTGCATTGTTACAAGGATTATCAGTAACATATACCTTTTTTGCTCCTGCTTCAAAACATAATTTTACCACCTCTGCGACTACTTCCGGATTCGTATTTGCTGCATATTTAGGCTCTCTTGCCCAGGCCATATTCGGTTTTACCGCTACTACATCGCCTTTTGAAATAAAGTTTTCCATTCCACCCAACATTGCCACCGCGCTTCGTACTGTTGCTCTGTGGTTACTGGATTGGCTTATTGCCACGTTGGATTTCCTGTTTTCGGCAAAGACATTCGGGGTTGTCACGGTTTTTGCAGCAACATATGCTACCATCGTTTTTTTAAGAAAATTTCTTCTGTTCAACATGGTATCCTCCGGCAATTTTTTTTTTAAGATTGTTTTTAATTGGAAAAAGTCAATACTATATTAATTCTGGCATCCTTTTTGATATTTATTTTACAGGAGGTTATTATGAACATGTTTGATAAAATGAATATTTCTGGTCTGAACTATGCTATGGATGTTTCATCCAAAAGAAATCAGGTTATTTCGGAAAATATAGCAAACGTTGATACCCCAAATTATAAAGCTAAAGATCTGGATTTTGAGAAAGCAATGAAGGAATATTTTTCCGGGGGGAATAATCTTCCTCTGAAAGTGACTGACAAAAGACACATTTCTCCACAAAATTCGGAAGGAAATATAAGTTCGCTTATTTATGAGCAAAACAATCCTTCACTACGAAATGACGGGAACGATGTGAACCTGGACTATGAAATGAGTGAGATGGCATCAAATGCAGTTAAGTACTCTATGTTTTCTCAAATTACCGGTACGGAATTTGCAAGATTAAAGTCAGCTATTACAGGAAGATAAGAGAAGGGGGTAAGATATGAGTTTTTTTGATACACTGAAAATTTCAGCCACTGGGCTGTCTGCACAAAGGATACGTATAAATACCATATCTTCAAATTTGGCTAATGCCAATACAACAAAAGGTGAAAACGGCGAACCGTACAGAAGAAAAGATGTTATTTTCAAAACAGTGCTGGATGGAGAGATGAAGGGCGGTGTTAAAGTTGACCGAGTAGTCAAAGATGAAAAGCCTTTTCAGCTTAGATTTCAGCCGGAGCATCCCGATGCCAATGCAGAAGGGTATGTCGCATACCCAAATGTGAATCCTATTGAAGAAATGGTAAATATGTTGGAAGCGAGCAGAAGCTACGAATCAAATGTTACCGTTATGACAACAGCCAAACAGCTTGCTCTAAGAGCTCTTGATATTGGAAAAGTATAAAAAATCATTGTAAAATGATTTGTATTGTTTATAATTTTACAAAAGGGCTGTAATATAATATTTTTGCGGTAATTACCGGAGTGTCCAATGAATGAAATAAACAGAAGTGGATTTTTACTTCCTAATAAACTTGGTGAAACGGAGAGGAACAGTTCGTCTGGTAAAAGTGATTCAAAAGCAGATTTCTCCAGTTTATTGAAAGATGCCATAAAAGATGTTAATGATGCACAGCTGGAGGCGGATTCTGCAGTGCAGGAAGTTTTAAATGGTGAAACCACGAATATTCATGATACAATGGTGGCTTTACAAAAGGCCGATGTTTCGTTAAAATTAATGATGGAAGTGCGTAATAAACTTCTTGAGGCCTATCAGGAAGTAATGAGAACCCAGGTATAGGATGCTTAACACTCTTAAAAATATTTATAATCAATTTTTAGAAGTTTTTAAAAAACTGACGCTTTTTCAGAAAGCATCGATAATAGTAGCTGTTTCTGCTGTAATTGTTTCTGTGATAGTCCTTAGTTTGTGGGCAAATAAACCTGTGTATACTGTTTTATTTGCCGATTTGGAAAGGGATGATGCAGGAGATGTTGTTAGTTTTTTGAAGGATAATAATATTCCGTATAAACTGAGCAGTGAAGGGAGAACAATATCTGTTCCGCAAAATAATGTTTATGAAACCAGACTTCAACTGGCACAGGAAGGACTCCCAAGAGGAGGTTCCAGCGGGTTTGAGCTTTTTGATGAAAGCTCATTCGGGATGACAGAATTTGTTCAGAATGTAAATTATCAGAGAGCCCTTCAGGGGGAATTATCCAGAACAATCAGTAGTCTCAGGGAAGTTGACAAAGCCAGAGTTCATCTGACTATTCCTAAAGACAGATTGTTTGTTTCCGAAGAAACGGCAGCTAAAGCCGCTGTTGTGGTTGATTTGAAAGGGGGACAGTCTATAGGAAGGGACCAGGTAAAGGCAATAGCTTCCCTCGTTGCCGGTTCTGTGAAAGGGCTGAGTCTGGAGAATGTGAGGGTAGTGGATACCGACGGCAGACTTTTGAGTGAATTTCTTGATGAGGAAAATCAACCATTAATGATGACCAACACTCAACTGGAATATCAGAAAAAAGTGGAATCATCTCTTCGTAACAAAGTTAACAGTATTTTAAGCAGGACACTGGGCATCGATGATGCTGTTGCCCAGGTGAGTGTAAAAATGAATTTTGATAAAAAAATCGTTACCAAAGAGGAATTTGATCCTAATCCGGTGCTGAGATCTCAGCGTACTATTCAGGAGCAAAGTGAAAATAGACCGATGACACAGCAAGGTGTTCCTGGAGTTCAGTCAAATTTGGCGGAGCCTGATATAGGAAATGAAGGTCAATCCTCGACTTACAGTAAATTGGATGAAACCCAGAATTTTGAAGTAGGCAAAACAGTTACACAAGAGGAAAAAAGCTTTGGTACGGTGGAGAGAATTACTGTTGCCGTGGTTGTTAATGATAAGCGCCAGGTTACAGGAGAGGGTGAAAACAGGCAAGTGGAGTATGTTCAGCGCAGCCCTGAAGAGTTGGAGAAAATTCGTAATCTTGTTGCAACAGCAGTTGGCTACGATGAGCAACGAGGTGATGTGATTGAGGTTTCGAATATTTCCTTTGATACCAGCGAGCAGGATGTTGCTCAGTCCGGGTTGATTCAGGATATAGAAACAACAAGTCTGATTAACTCATTGATAAAATATGGAATAGGTCTTGTTGTCCTTCTGCTTTTCTACTTTTTGGTTATTAGAAAAATTATGAAAAAACTGTCTCAATATGAAACAGGTGAAACTGTGGCAGCCGGTGAGGGAGCAGGTGAAGGTATCGATTTTACCGTAGGTGAGGATATAAAATTTCCCAAAACAATCGAAGAGCTGGAAAAAGAAATTGAGTCTGAGCTGGAAGAAAATGCTCCTATTGATACTGACAGTGTAAAAAACAAGGTTATGCTCCGTAAAATAGAAGATGCTGCCAAAGATGATCCTGAAATGCTTGCCAATTTAATAAAAGTGTGGTTAAGGGAGTAAAATATATATGGCGGAAAAAAAATCCAGCTTAACAGGGGCCAAAAAAGCGGCATTATTGCTTATCAGTCTCGGTGAGGAAACTTCCAGTATGTTAATGGGTTTGCTGGATGAAGAGGAAGTCCAGGAAGTTTCCAGAGAGATAGCCATGACGAAAATGGTTGATCCTGACAGTTCGGATGAAGTGATTGAAGAGTTTTACAATATGATTCTGGCCAGACGTTTTATTACAAAGGGAGGTTTAGATTATGCAAAGTCTGTACTGACAAAATCATTGGGCCCGGAAAAAGCCAGAAAGATTATAGACAGACTTACCAAATTGATGGAACAATCCTCAGGTTTTGAATTTTTGACAAGAATTGAACCTAAACAGTTGTCAAAGTTTATCATAAATGAGCATCCTCAAACAATTGCTTTAATTTTAGCTCACCTTGATCCAACGCAGGCTGCTGAGTCTCTGGCAGAGTTACCTGAAGACTTAAAAGCTGAGGTGACCATGCGTATAGCAAATCTTCAGGATATATCACCATCGGTTGTAAAAACGCTTACGAGGGTTCTTGAAGAACGTTTTGAATCCATAAGTTCTTATAATGTGGAAGTTGGCGGTGTGAAATCTGTTGCTGAAATTTTTAACAGGATGGACAGAAGTATAAGCAAGACAACGTTAGACAGACTGGAGAAAGATGCACCGGAGCTTGTTGCCAATATTAGGGATATGATGTTTGTTTTTGATGATATCAGGTCGTTGATAGATCAGGCTATTCAGGAGATACTAAAACGTGCCGACAAAAAAACACTTACAATGGCATTAAAAGGTGCTGATGAAGATCTTCAGGACAGGTTTTTTAACAATATGTCCAAAAGAGCTGTTGAAACAATGAAAGAAGAGATGGAGTATATGGGGCCTGTCAAACTTAGGGATGTTGAAAAAGCCCAGCATGAAATTGTTGAAATTGTCAGAGAACTTGACGAAGAAGGTGTTATTAGTATAGCAGGTGGTGAAGAAGAGCAGTATGTATAATAGAAATTTTTTATTTTTGCTCCATAATTTTTGACAGGAGCTTTGTATGAGCAAAAACGTTATTAAGTCATCCGATAAAAAAAAATATGAGCCCTATAAATTTCAAGTTTTTTCGGAGGTTAAACGGGGAGTTTCCGATTTTACTTTTGAAAGTTTTTCTCCTTCTTCAGATAGCATAAAAAATAATTTGTCCTCAAATGCCCCGAAAAGTGAACGAAATAGTGGTGAGAAACCAGATTCTGAAAGAACAGAAAAAGAGACTATTACGTTAGAAGAGCACAAGTCCATTCTTGCCCAAGAAATGGAAAAAATAAAAAAACAGTTTTACGATCAGGGTTATGTTGAAGGGAAGAAAGCAGGTGAGGCTGAGAGTAAAAAAGAATATGAAGTTTCAAAAAAAGATTACTGGGATACACTAAATAAAAACCTAAAAGATGCGAAAAAAGAAATAGACGAAATAAAACAGTTTGTCGATTCTATTGATAAGGAAATACCTGATTTAATATTAAATTTTGTAGAAAACATCGTGGGAGAAGAGCGAAAACTTAACGATCAGCTGGTTGTCAGTGTAATCAGGAACAGCCTTGGTAAACTTAAGCGTTTGCAGGATGTGATATTTTATGTGAATCCTGAGGATGCGGAAACAGTCAGAGAACATTTTCAGGACTTTGATATAAAATCTGACGATGATGTGACAAAGGGGAGCTTTAAAGTAAAATCCAAAATCGGTGAAATTGATTTTAGTATTGAATCGGCTCTTAATGATTTACAAAAGGAGATAAATGAGCAATTTAGATCTGATTAAAAAGATAAAAGCACCTTCTGATGTAGTTATCAAAGGCAGAGTTACGAAAATTGTTGGGCTGACTATTGAGGCAGATGGCCCTTTGCTGGGAATTGGCACAAGGTGTGAGATTGAAAACGGCGGTAGTCGTATTTATGCTGAAATTGTCGGTTTTAAAGATGACAGGGTTATTCTTATGCCTTACGGAGACAGTGAAGGTATTGCACCCGGCAGTGTGGTTAAAAATGTTGCTGCCGGCAACGCAGTGAGATCTTCTGTCAACCTGCTGGGGCGTGTTATTGACGGTTTGGGAAATCCTATAGACGGAAAAGGGCCAATTATTGATTATGACTTGCAACCTGTTTATAAGAACCCACCCGGACCAATGGAAAGGGACATTATAAAAGAACCTATGTCAAGTGGTATCAGGGCAATAGATTCACTGATAACTGTGGGCAAGGGCCAAAGAGTAGGTATTTTTGCAGGCAGTGGTGTGGGCAAAAGTGTTCTTTTGGGTATGATTGCGAGAAATACTGCGGCAGAAGTTAATGTTATAGCTCTTATCGGTGAGCGTGGACGTGAGGTCAGAGAATTTATTGAGAGGGATTTAGGGGAAGAAGGCTTGAAAAGGAGTGTTGTGGTTGTGGCCACCAGTGATCAGTCTCCGCTAATCAGAAAGCTTGGTGCTTTTGTTGCCACATCAATTGCAGAATTTTTCAGATCTACGGGGAAAAACGTTATGTTTATGATGGATTCGGTGACAAGATTTGCAATGGCACAACGTGAAATAGGTCTAACTGTTGGTGAGCCACCGGCATCCAAGGGATATACCCCTTCGGTTTTTGCTCTGCTTCCGAAATTGCTTGAGAGAGCAGGTACTAAGAAAGGAGAAGGTTCTATTACCGGACTTTATACTGTTCTTGTCGAAGGGGATGATATGAATGATCCCATAGCTGACTCTGTAAGATCTATTATAGACGGGCATATAGTTTTGGACAGAAGGCTGGCGTCAAAAAATCATTTCCCGGCGATTGATGTCATGATGAGTGCCAGCAGGTTAATGAAAGAAGTTGTCACGGATGAGCATTATGATGCAGCGGGACGATTCAGGGATTTGTTAGCATCATATAATGAAGCGGAAGATCTGATAAATATCGGTGCCTATTCCAAAGGGAGCAATAAAAAAGTGGATGAAGCAATTTCCAAAATAGATAAAATAAACGAATTTCTAAAACAAAAAGTGGAAGAGAAAGCAGATTTCAATGTTTCAGTGAAACAGCTTAAAGAAATTGTGAAGAAATAATCAAAGCAGATTAAGGTGGTAATTACTTGGAGAAAAAATTCAGATTGCAAAAAGTTCTGGAATTCAGAGAGCGTAGACTTGAGCAGGAAAAACTAAAACTTGCTGAAATGTATGACAAAAAAAAGGAATATCAGCAGAAAAAAAAGTTGATAATAGAGGATATAGATAAAACCACCAAAGATCTTTACAGATTAAAGTCTAAGGGAGAGTTTCAATATCTGCTGATGTATGAAAATTTTATTGATAAATGCAAGCAGATGCTCCAGAGTGCTGAGGAAATGATTAACAAACTGCAGGAAAATATAGATGTTCAACAAGGAGTTGTTACAGAAGCTCTGAACGAACTTAAAATTATGGAAAAGCTGAAGGAAAAACATGCGCAGAACTATATGATGTATATAAAAAAAGAAGAAATGAAATTTATTGATGAGCTTGTAACCTCGAGATACAACGGTGGTAACAATAATGTATAAAATCCTTTTTGCAGTAGTTTTTATTTTTTTGATACAATCTAATGTATCCTCACAGGAGGATTTGGTTAATCTTCAGGAATTGTCTGAAAAACTGAATGAGAAACAACAACAATTGGACAAAAGGGAAGCGTTGCTTGATGAGCGGGAAAAGCAGCTAAATGAACTAAAAAAAACCTTAGATAACAGAAAGAAAGAACTTGAAAATCTGAGGCAAGAACTTACTTCATTATATGAAAAAATCAGAAAGACTGAGGATGAAAATATTAAGCAGCTTGCCAGGATATATTCGTCTACCAGACCTCAGGCTGCAGCACAGATTATAAATAATATGGAAATATCTAAAGCCACCAGTATTTTTCAGGAAATGAACCCACTTTTCGCTGGTAAAATTCTGACTGCTTTGGGGCAGCTTAATCCGGAATTTGCATCACAGATAAGTGAGCGCCTGAGTCCAAATAAAAATATTTTGGGAGATCAGAATGCAGAGTGAGTTGGTGTGTGACTATATTGCCTGTTTTCTTGATAAATATAAATCTTTAGATATTGAAGATCTATATGCTTATGCGCTCAATAGTAAAGTTCCGGCTGTTGATAAAAATTCAGGTGAGTTGCTGAGATTTCTCGCACATCTTAAAGGTACAAAACATATTCTGGAGTTAGGTTGCGGCATAGGAATTGCCACAAAGTATATGAAATATACTGACAGTGTAAAAATAACTGCTCTGGACTATAATAAAGACAGGCTGGATGAAGCTGCCGATTATCTTAAAGATGAGAAAAATATTGATTTTGTTCATGCCAAAGCAGAAGATTATCTTAGTAATACTTCGTATAAGTTTGATTTTGTTTTTGTTGATACAATAAAAAGAGAATATGCGGGGATGTGGTATCTGTTAAAACGTTGTCTTTCAGATAAAGCTCTGGTTGTTTTTGATGATATTCTTTTATACGGTTATGTTTTATACGAAGACGCCGAGATTCCCTATAAATATCTGGAAACAGTAAGAGAGCTTAAAGCGTTCATTGATGAAATAAAATATACTTTTAGTTCTGATGCTTCCATTATTCCTCTGGGTAACGGATTGCTTCTTATTAATTATGAAAAATATTGAACTATTAGCCCCTGCAGGAAACTTTGAAAAACTGGAAACAGCTGTGAATTTCGGAGCGGATGCCGTTTATCTTTCGGGAAAGCATTTCGGTCTGCGGGCTAAAGCGGCTAACTTCGAAATTACGGAGCTTGAGGATGCATTAAGATATCTTCATTCTACAGGTAAAAAAGGATATATAACAGTCAATATATATCCCCGAAATGATGATTTTGAAGATTTAAAATCTTATATCGGAGCTTTATCCGAAATAGGCGCTGATGCTGTAATAATAAGTGATCCGGGCGTGTTGCATCTTATAAAAAAATCTGGGATTAGACTGCCTGTTCATATCAGCACCCAGAGCAATACCGTTAATTATATGTCCGTGAAATTCTGGGAGGAGATGGGAGCTGCACGGGTTATTCTTGCCAGAGAATTAGGCAGAGATGAAATAAAATTTATTTGTGAGAATACCGGAATTGAAATAGAGATGTTTGTTCACGGTGCCATGTGTATTTCCCATTCCGGCAGGTGTGTTTTGAGTAATTATTTTACCGGAAGAGATGCCAATCGGGGTGAATGCAGTCATCCGTGCAGATGGAATTATTATCTTGTTGAAGAAACAAGACCTTATGAGTATCTGCCTGTAGTGGAGAGTGAAAACGGTACTTTTATTTATAACTCAAAAGATTTGTGTCTGCTGGAATATATTGACGAAATTATCAACATGGGAGTTGCGAGTTTGAAGATAGAAGGAAGAATGAAAAGTGCAATGTATACGGGTGTGGTCACCGGAGTGTACAGACAGGCTGTGGATGCTTCTTTGAACGGTAAACAATTTGAGTGGGAAGAATGGATGCCTTTTTTGGAAAGTGTCAGCAACCGCGGCTATACAACCGGTTTTTATCTTGAAAACGCCGATGAACAATCGATGAATTACAGTACGTCTTCATATTACAGAAATTGTGATTTTATTGGTGTGGTCACGGAGTGTAACGGGGGAATGGTTAAATTCCTTTGCAAAACCAAGCTTGAAAAAAATGATAAGATATATCTGCTTGATACGGATATGCGGGAAATCCCGTATAAGGTTGAAAAGATTTATGATGATAAAATGAATGTGTGTGAAAGTACAAAACCAAATTTTGAATATTATCTTCCTGTAAATGACAGTGTTTATGAAGGTGCTCTTGTGAGAAGGTATAAATGAGCGGAATAAAAACATATGAAGAATATATACAGCTTGTTGAGGAAATTATTGAGCATGATAAAAGGTATTATGTGTTCAATAATCCTGTAATATCAGACTATGAGTACGATCAGCTCTACAAGAAACTTAAACAGACGGAAAAAGAACACCCCGATTGGACGGTCGATTATTCGCCCACCCAAAGAGTCGGGCATAAAGTTGAATCGGGACTGGCTGTTAAATCCCATGAAGTCCGAATGCTCTCTCTGGATAATACCTACAGCAAATCCGAGCTTGAAAATTATATTACCAGAATGAAGAAAGACTCTTCAGACAGTTTTACCTTTGTATTGGAGCCCAAGATTGACGGGGCTGCTGTCTCTTTGACATATGAAAACGGTATGCTGACAGAGGCTGTTACCCGAGGGGACGGCTATCAGGGTGAGGATGTGCTACACAATATAAAGACGGTTAAAACGCTCCCCTTATATATTGAGCATAAAGACAAAATCGTTGTGAGAGGGGAGGTCTTTTTATCAAAAGATAATTTTAAAAAGATAAACAAAAGAAGGGAAAAAGATGGAATGCCGTTGTTTGCAAATCCACGCAATGCAGCTGCAGGTACTATGAAGCTTCTTGACCCTGAAATTGCCAGTGAAAGATCCCTTGATATATTTATTTATGCTTTGGATGTAGGTAGGGTTAATGCTGAGCATTTTAAAGATTTACAATTTCTTAAATCCCTTGGAATGAAAGTAAATCCAATGATAGAGCATGTATCCTCACAGGATGAAATTTTTGAATATATTGCCCGTATCGAAAAGAAAAGACAACAACTGGACTATGAAATTGACGGTGTTGTTATAAAGGTGAATGAATACAATGTACGCGAGCAACTGGGAAGTACAAACAAATCTCCCCGGTGGGCGGTGGCATATAAATATCCTGCCGAGCATGCCCGGACAAAGCTTTTACGAGTTTCCTTTCAGGTGGGGCGGACAGGCATAGTTACGCCGGTTGGAATCTTTGAGCCGGTCAAAGTTGCAGGTTCTACTGTCAGCAGGGCAACACTTCACAACGAGGATGAAATAAAGAGGCTCGGTATAAAGATAGGAGATAAAGTTTTTATAGAAAAAAGCGGAGATGTGATTCCGAAAGTGACGAGTGTTATTAAAGATGAAAGAGAAGGGGATGAAAAAGATATTAAATTTCCCGATGCCTGTCCGGTATGCGGAAGTTCTGTTTTAAAAGACGAATATGATGTATATTACAAATGCGCAAACCCCGATTGTCCTGCCCGTCTGAAAGCGTCCATAGTACATTTTGCCGGGAGAAATGCAATGGATATAAAGGGCTTGGGTGAAAAGATTGTGGATCGCTTTGTTGATTTGGGGTTGCTGGGCTCAATTGCAGACATTTATGATTTAAAATGTGAGGATATTCAGGAATTGGAAGGCTTTGGTGCTAAATCTGCTGAGAATTTGATTAAAGCCATAGACAAAAGTAAAGCGAAACCTTTTTCAAAAGTGCTTTTCGGACTCGGTCTGCCCAATGTTGGTGTCAGGACAGCTGAGATACTTGCGGAAAAGTTCGGCAATATAGATGCAATGATTCAGGCTGAGAGAGAAGATTTTGAAGAAATTGAAGATATCGGCCCTGTAATTGCCGATGGACTGTATAAAGCGCTGCGGGATGAGAAAATTACATATCTTATTGAAAAACTTAGAAAAAAAGGACTGAATTTTACATATACCCAAGAAAAAGAAAGTGATATTTTGGAGGGGAAGACTTTTTTGATTACCGGCAGTCTAAGCAGACCGAGAAAACAGGTTGAGGAGTTGATTAAGAAAAACGGCGGCATGGTTCTTACCGGTGTCAGCAGTAATCTTGACTATCTCATTTGTGGCGAGTCTCCCGGTTCGAAACTTGATAAAGCTAAAGAGTTGGATGTTAACATAGTAGATGAAAAAAAATTTATGAGGATGTTGGGTGAATAATGGATGAAAAAACAGTGTATATATTATCAGATGGTACCGGCCAAAGCGCTATTAATATAATAAAAGCATGCCTGATTCAGTTTGAGGACCCGAAAATTAAGCTTTCAGTATACTCAAAGGTGGACAATGAGGACAAGATTGTGACTATTCTGGAAAAAGCCGGACGCCACAAGGCCTTTGTGGCTTTTACTATTGCCAAAAAATCGTTGAGAAGGCTGGTTCACGAGATATGCCATAAAAAAGAAATAATTCATCATGATATTTTGGGCCCTCCTGTGGAAAAACTGAGTGCATTTTTAGGTAGTGAGCCCATTGAAAACCCCAATCTGCTGAGAAAGGTGGACAGTAAATATTTTAAACGGATAGAGGCAATAGAATTTTCAATCAATCATGATGACGGCAAAAATCTTAAAAATATTGAAGAAGCCGATATCATAATTCTTGGACTTTCCAGGACTTCTAAAACGCCGACATCCTTTTTTCTTGCTCAGCAGGGTTATAAAGTGGTTAATATTCCCATTGTCCCGGAAGTAGGGGTGCCCGATGAGGTTTATAAGATAGATCAGGATAAAATAGTTTGCCTGATGATGGAGCCTGATACGTTGCAGAAAATCCGGCTTGAGAGATTAAAACACTATAAAATTGCCAACAGGTATACCAATATAAACAACATTCTGGAAGAGGTTGAATTTATCTACACTTTAAAGGATAAACACAGACAATGGCATGTTGTGGATACCACAAATAAATCTGTTGAAGAAACTGCACGTGAGATACTGATGAAAATTTACGGGAGAGAAATACCTTTGTGAAAGTTTTTAAATATGATGAAATGTCTGCAAAAATCTGCAAAAAAGCTTGACAATAACGGGTTTTGCAGCTATCACTAATCGTAGCGTTTAGCAGTTCGTGCCCGCTAAAAATCGCTTCGATGCTAAATTACTCAAAATCAAAAATATATTACTTACAGGTAGGTTTTATTTTTTTGTAATTCTGCACGTTTTTAGTAAAAAATAAATATACAAAAGTAGAGGTGTTTTTGTGAATCTTACTGAACTTAAAAAAAAATCAATAGAGGAATTGGTCAATATTGCCGAAGAACTGGAGATAATTGATGCCCCGAATTTGTTAAAACAGGAGCTTATCTTTGAAATTTTAAAGGTTACCAGTGCTAAAAATGGCCAGATATACGGCCGTGGAGTATTGGAAATTTTACCGGATGGTTTTGGTTTTTTGCGCTCCACCGATTATAATTATTTGCCCGGACCAGATGATTTGTATGTATCGCCGGCTCAGATAAGACGATTCGGCTTGCGAAACGGGGATACCATTGCCGGCGAAATAAGACCGCCCAAGGATAATGAAAAATATTTTGCTCTTTTAAAAATAGAAACTGTTAATGACGAAAAACCCAGAAGACAAAGAAATCTATTTGAAAATTTAACTCCTCTTTTCCCGGAGGAAAGACTGAATCTTGAAGCTTATCCGACTTCTTACGATACGAGAATTATGAATATGCTCTCACCTGTGGGAAAAGGGCAGAGAGGTTTGCTTGTTGCACCTCCAAAAACGGGCAAAACTATGCTTCTTAAATCCATTGCAAATAGTATAACTGCAAACCATCCGGAAGTTTATATGATAATTCTTCTTATCGATGAGCGCCCGGAAGAGGTTACAGATATGCAGCGCTCTGTGGATGCCGAGGTTATCAGCTCCACATTTGATGAGCCGGGGTATCGTCATGTGCAGGTATCGGAAATGGTCATGAACAAAGCCAAAAGATTGGTGGAACAGGGTAGAGATGTTTGTATTCTTCTGGATAGTATTACAAGGCTTGCCAGAGCTTATAACTCTATTGAGCCGCCCAGCGGTAAAGTTTTATCCGGTGGTGTGGATGCCAATGCACTGCATAAGCCCAAAAGATTTTTTGGTGCCGCCAGGAATATCGAAGAAGGCGGAAGCCTTACAGTTATTGCTACTGCTCTTGTGGATACCGGTTCCCGTATGGATGAAGTTATTTTTGAGGAGTTTAAAGGTACTGGTAATATGGAAGTTCACCTGGACAGAAGGCTTGTGGAAAAGCGTATTTTCCCGGCAATAGATATTAACAGATCCAGTACAAGACGTGAAGAAATCCTCCTCGGAAAGGATGAGATAAACAAGATTTGGATACTCCGGAGGTTTTTAAGTAACATGAATGCCGTGGATGCAATGGAGTTTTTGCTTGATAAGATTAAAGGGACAAAGACAAATAAAGAATTTCTCGACTCTATGAATAAATAATAATTTATTAATATGCAAATAGAGATTCCTTGATTTCGCTCGGAATGACAAAAAGCTGTCATCTCGACCGCGCACTTAAAGCGTTAAGTGCGCGGGTCGAGATCTCGGACGTTGTTTGGCAAAAAGTACCCCCTCTTACTCTCCCCGAAAATAAATGAAAAAACCAGCTCCACTTTGTATCACAGGAAACTGTTCTTTCGATGAACCACAGTTAAGTGGTGAAGAGAAATTTCTATTATAAGAGCTTTGCACAATAGCCTTACTGTCACCCTGAACTTGGTTTAGAATCTCGCAACTTGTTGATAGTTGAGACCTTTGCATAATTCCAT
>DDHP01000030.1:16321-26099 GCA_002338145.1 Deferribacteraceae bacterium UBA1873
ATAGAGTTGTGCAAAGGTCTCTAGTTATAGATCCCGAAACAAGTTCGAGATGACCTTTTATAGCTGTGCAAAGCTCTCATTATGAATAATTTTAAAACAATATCCAATTGTGTTTATGGTTAAATTGGCTAAGTAGGTATTATTTTAAAATAATTCTAAAAGTTATTGATAAGAAAATTTTAGTTATTAGCAAAAATAATCTTGACATGAATAGACTCAAATATATCTTTATAAATAGAAATAAGATGAAAGAAGGAGGTGCTACCATGTTAGCAAGGAGATCGAACAAAGGTTTATCTCCATTCAGAGGAATTGAGAGCCTTCAGGATGAAATGAACAGGTTATTTGATGATTTTTTTTCGCCGGATGAAAGAATACTTGGGGAGATGGAATTTACACCATCTGTGGATATTTCTGAGAATAAAGACGCCGTGGTTGTAAAAGCTGATCTTCCAGGAATGGAAGAGAAAGACATTGATGTGAGTATTGCAGGGGATGTTCTCACAATCAAAGGTGAGAGACAGGAAGAATCTGAAGACAAAGATGAAAATTTTTACAGAAGAGAAAGGGTTTATGGATCTTTTTCCAGACAGATAGCATTACCAAAACACATTAAGAGAGATGCTGTTAAAGCTAAATTTAAAAACGGAGTGCTGACTGTGACGCTGCCAAAGTCTGATGACTACAAAGAAAAAGAGGTAAAAATAGAGCTGGAGAAGTAAGATTTGTTGGTAAAAAGCGGGATATTATCCCGCTTTTTTTTTGCTACAATACAGGCGAAAGAGTCCGGCAAATTCCTTCAAAAACCCTTATGGGGACAGGTTTGTTTCTGAGTTCTTGGAGTGTTATCTTATGGGAAAATTCCAGATATTGTTTAACAAGATTTTCCGATTGATATGCAAAATTTTTCGAATAAGCCACAACGTTTAGTTCAAAATTCAATCTAAAGCTTCTTGTATCCATATTTGCAGAACCGATTGTAACCCAAAAACTGTCAATAATTATAATTTTGGCATGCAGCATGATATTATTTGTTTCAAAAATTTCCACTCCCGCTTCCACAAGTTCTTCATAATATGACCTTCCGGCAGCAGCAACCATTGGATGATTATTTTTTCCGGGTAACAGTATTCTTACTTGTATTCCCTTTTTTGAAGCATTCTTTAATGTTTCGATAATAGGTTGGTCAGGCACCAAATATGGTGTTATTATATCCACTGTTTTTTCGGCAGAATTCAATGTGGAAAATATAGTATCATAGATAAGCGGATTTTTCTGATCAGGGCCGGATGGAATAACATGGACGTTTATATCTCCTCCTACTTTTTTATGTTTTTTATGTATTTCTTCTGTGATATCCTTGCCTGTGGCTATATAAAAGTCTTCAAAAAAAACTTCTTCCACAGCATAAACGGCATCACCACTAAATTTTATATGCGTATCCACCCATTTTGCGCTACCTGCTAAATCGCCGATATATTCGTTACCTATATTAATCCCGCCTGTGTAAGCCACTTTACCGTCAATAACAGCAATTTTCCTGTGATTTCTAAAATTAATACGAAGGATACTTTTGATATTCAAAGGGGAAAGAAATGCTGCGCATTTGCCGCCGTTGGCTGTTAGATTTTTCAAAAATCTTTTAAATGTGATGCCTATGGCACCCATACCATCGTATAAAAAGAAAACTTTTACTCCCTGGCTGGCCTTGTATTCCAGAAGATTAACAAAAAAACGTCCCGTTTCATCTTGTCGGAAAACATAATATTCCATTAAAATGTAATGCTCAGCCTCAAGCAGATCTTTGGCAAGTTTTGAGTATTTATCAGTGGCGTTGGGTATTAACTCAAGGTTAAAACAGAGCTGGGGCTTTAATTTTGTTACTTTTTCCACCAGGTTAGCTAATCTGGAATTCTTGTATTCAGGCATCCTGTCAAAATATTGTTTGACTTCCACCGGTTTTTGTTTTTTAAATTTTTTATCCACAAGATTTTTTAAGTGCGGATTCCCGAAAATCAAATACAGCAATGCCCCAAAATACGGAAAAAAAATAATAACCATGAGCCAGGATACGGTGGCACGCGCTTCTTTTCTCCCTGCCAATACTATTAAAACCAGAATCAACGTGAGAATAAGACTAAAGTATTCAACTACAAATCTAAAAATATTCATGTTTTATTAAATTTACCCTGGAAAAGGTTGTTGTTTATCATATATGTGTCAAGTTTGTTCAGAAAAGCTATTTTGCTATCCGGCCAATCGGGGGCAACAAGCATATTCTGCGGAGCATCGCCCACTAATCTGGCAATTATAGTTTTTTTTGGTAATCTTGCAATAGATTCCGCTAAAATTTTGATATACTCATCTTCCTTCAAAATTTGGATTTTTTTATTTTCATACAGTTTTGCAAGAGGAGTATTTTTTATAATGTGTAAATGGTGAAACTTTACAGAATCCACTTTATTGCTGTTGAGAAATGATATTGTCCTGAGCATGTCCTCCTCTGTTTCCCCTGGCAGTCCTAAAATAATGTGTGCGCATATTTTTAAGCCGGCTTTGCGCAGCTTTTCGCAAGCTTTTGTAAAATCTTCGCTGCTGTGTCCTCTGTTTATAAATTTCAAGGTTTTGTCGTTACTGCTTTGTAATCCAAGTTCTACAGTGATCTGGTAGTTTTTGTCCAGTTTGACAAAAAAGTTGATTAGTTCATTATTTATACAATCCGGTCTTGTACCTATGTGCAGTCCCACTATATCACTGTCAACAAGACTGCTGTATATTTTCTCTTTAATAACGGAAAAATTGCCGTATGTGTTTGTCCCGCTCTGGAAGTAAACAATAAATTTGTTAATATTTTTTTTTCTTAGTTTTTCTATCCGTTTTAACACCTGATTTTTTATATTTCCGTTTTCTGTGTGCGTAAAGGAAGAACAATCGCAGTATATACAGCCGCCTGTTGCTTTTTCACCTGACCTGTTTGGACAGGTGAAGCCGGCATTAACAGGTATTTTCCATACCTTTTCACCGAAAGTTTCCTTTAAATATTGGTTCAGTGTGTAATACATATTGTCAAAACATTCTTGAAAGCATATCAAAGGTGTCAAATGATGACTTTTTGTAAATAAAATCTTCATGTATTGCTATGTTTTTGGATTGAATCAAGACATGAAAGTTTGTTCCGAAGCCTCCTTCGGGAATTATTAGTGATTTTATAGATGTGCGCTGCAGATCTGTTTGAGCCTCTTCCATTTCCTGTAATATTCCTGACTGGATAAGAAAAAGCCATTGGGGGATAAAGCACACTGTATCCAGTTTACTTTTTTTGCCGTAAAATTCAAGGGCAGAGAAATCCACAAAGGCTGTAATGTCCTGAAATCCTATTCTTTCGAAAAAGTCGTTATTTTGGGTATGTTTGAAATAACAGGTTACTGTCCCGTCCATACGGAAATTGGAAAATAACTGTTTTGCATCAAAACCGTAATCTATAGTGAAAACGAGACCTTTGTTTATTTTTTCCCCCAACTCTTCAATCCAATCTGTCGCATGAAGGTTTATATCTGCAATCTGTTTGTCAGTTAGTCTAATTTTCATATTATTTATATATTCCTGCAGTTTCTCTGTGGAAAACGTGTCCGGATAAAACTCAAATCTGCCGTTGTGTTCGATGACAAACAATTCTTTGTATTCTCCACCAATGTTTATGATTCTGTGTACAGGAAAGGCATCCACAAGCTCATTGGAAAAAAATATACCGTTAAAATCCCTGAATGCGTTAAAATCTGTCCAATTAACTTTATTGTTTTTCAGATGATTTTTTAAGATTTCTTTTTGACGGCTTATCAGGTAGTTGCTTTTTTCGATAATTGTATAGTTGATTTTTTCATATAAATCAGGCAGCTCTTTTTCGTAAAAATCCAAAATATCTTTTGCCAGGAGACCGCTGCCCGCGCCCATTTCGCAAATGTTGTAATCTATTTTCGTTGACTGAAAAACTTCCGCAAAGCCTGAAGCAATAGATCTGCCAAAAGAGGAAGAGGCGTTTACGGAAGTGTAAAAGCTTCCCTGCTCACCGAAAGGGTTTTCTTTTTGATAATAGCCGAGTTCAGGATAATAAAGAGCCATATCCATAAACTCTGCAAAGGTAATTTTACCTTTTTCTTTTATAATTTGATAAATCTGATTTTTTAGTTCGTTATTTTCCATTATTTATTTTACCTCAAAGAAAAGTTTTATCTCCACTTTATCAGGTTCTGAGTAGGAGACAGCTTCAAAATTTAATTTTTTAACATAATTTACGGCGATTTCTTCGATTCTTTTGTCGGTTCTTGTAAGAGGGATAATATCATAAGTATTGCCGTTTTCATCAACCATAAACGATAACGTAACCGTTGTGTCGGATTCCAGCGAAAAATCGGGCTTAGGGGGGTACGGGCGAAGTAAGTTACGTTGCATATTACTTGTGCTTTGTATTTCAAAAAAATTGTTTCTCCTGTTGTCATTGTTTGCACCTGATGATGTTTTTTCTGAATTATCTGTGCTTGCTTTGGCGGATGCAATTTCTGCGGCCAGTCCTTTTATTTTACCTGAATGGGATTTTGCGACAGAAACAAGGTTTTCAAAACCGGGTGTATCCACCGGAAGCTCCGGTTCGTCTTCATATTCAGGCAAATCCACATACGGCATAGTTCTGGAAACTTCCACCTCCGTTTCTTCTACTACTTTATCGGCTGAAATCATTTGTTTTTCTATTTCCGGTACCGGTTGTTTGGGTGTTTCTGTTTTCTGATTGTTTTCTGATTGACCGGTGTTTTCCGCTACTGCAGGTTCTTCGATCTCCGGCTCATAAAATTCTATTTCAATGATATTATTTTGTTGTCTTTCCGGGGTAAAATCCAGTCCGGGCATAAAAATAAGAAGCGTTATATGCACAACCAGTGAGATAAGCAATGTAATAGGGAGGTAAACATATTTTTTCATCTATTCTCTGTAGCTATTGCAAGTTTGTCAAATCCCACCCGTTTGCAGTAATCCATAACAAAAACAACATCTCCGTGAGTAGAACTCTTATCTGCCTGCAGAATTACTGTGGCTTCAGGATTTTGTTCTTTCAGGGATCTGAGTTTGCTTTCCAAGCCGGCTTTTGAAATAACATCACCGTTAATACTTATTTCTCCGTTTGAGGTGACAACTATATTTATGTTATCCTTGATTTCTGCGTTTTCTCCTTTTGCTTTAGGCAGCTGAATTTTCAGAGCATCGCTGTAGATGAATGTGGTGGATACCATGAAAAAAATCAGGAGGAGGAAAACGACATCAATTAGTGGCGTCAAATTTACATCCACTCCACTGGATTTTTTATTATCTGTGAATTTCATTTTATATCCTCTTTAAATAGGAGATTGAGAATATTCGAAGTGGCTGATTCCAGTTCATTAATCACTCTTTCGGATCTTGAATTTACTATGTGATAAAAGACAACTGTGGGTATGGCTACAGACAGTCCTGCGGCTGTTGTGAGGAGAGCTTCGGAGATACCGCCGGCAAGAGCCTGGGCATTCCCTACGCCTTGCTGTGAGATGACAATGAACGTTTTAATCATACCGATTACTGTTCCTAACAGTCCCAAAAGAGGGGCTATGTTTGAAATAGTCTGTAAGGTTGGGAGGAAACGCTCCAGCTTTTTCGCCTGAAATCTGCCCGCTTCTTCAGCTAACTCCATAAGACGGGATATAGGCAGATCTAAATTATTCAGTATTGTTTTTGAGATATCACTAATGGAACTTTTATGCATATCACAAAGGGATTTAGCATCTTCCAGAGACTTTTCTTTAAGAAAAATGTATAGTTTATCCATAAAAACTTTAGGCACATATTTGTTTTTGCGTAATGTAATAAGCCGCTCCAAAAATACTGCCAAGGATATTATCGATAAAAGTATAATAGGATACATTAATACCCCGCCTCTTTCTAAAATTTCCAGCATTTATTCCTCCTTTTTGTCTAATATGTTTTTGACTTTTTCCGCATTATTTTTATCATTCAGTTTTTCAAATGCTTTTAATGCAAGTTTGAGTGATTTTACTGCGTAATCGGAATTCTCGTGCAGATAGTAAACACGCATAAGCTTTGTGGCTGCCTCTTCATATTTTTTTTGATTATAATCCAGAGCTGCTATAAAATAATCTCCGGCAACAGCAAATTCTTTGATTCCGGAATTTACCAGTTGATAAACGTAATCTTCTTTTTCGTCAAGATTTTCAATTCCCACGTTGCTCAAAACTTTTTCTATCCCCTTCAAATATAAGTTACGATTCTTGTCCTTAAATTCCAGGGAAAGCTGCTCCACCTCTGTAACATTATCTGAAAGAAAAATGATGTTTCTTTTGGCTATATTGCCGTACTGCCTGCTGTTTTTAAGGTCTCTGTAAATTGAAAGTGCTTCTTCAGGAGCACTATTTCTTATACACTTTGCTTTTTGTAACAACAGATCTCCGCTTTCTCCAAATCTTTCAATAGCACTGTTCACATCCATCGCACATTCTCTGAATTTTTTCTGTTCGTAGAAAAAGTCTGCCCTTATTTTATATGCCTCTTTAGCATCAGAAGCATTGGGATAATTGTTAAAAAAGTAGTTGAGATATTTTATTCCAAGATCGGTATTTCCCGAATTAAAAGCTGTCTGGGAAAAATTGAGGGCTATGGAACTCTCATCGTTAAAACTGTACTTGTTAAGCCAGTTGAATCCATTTTCCAGGAAATCTCTTGTTACACCCCTGGCTTTGTTTATAGATATCAAACCCTCTATGCTGTCATAAATGTATTTGTTTTTAGATAAGAAATTTTGATATATAGTTTCTGATTCGTCATATTTCTTCAGTGAATACAGAGCCTTCGCTTTTATCAATAAATGAGAGGGCTCAAGGCTTTCCATTTGGTTAAGTATATTTATCACAAGTAAGTATTGATTAGCCAGGAAAAGCTGTCTTACTGTCCTGTCTAAAAACTCTTTATTATTCTTGTTTTCTTCAAAGATTGACATACCTTTATCAAACTGCTCAAGTTTATAATATGTGAGCATTTTGAGAAGGTTTTTCCCCGGATACGGCTTTTTGATTTTATCTAAATAGGTTAACGCTTCATTGTAATTTTTCAGGTTATAATTTGCTGAAGCCTTTACAAAGTTAGCTTTGTCACTGTCTATATTCTTTACAATTTTCAGCGCATTTTCAAAATCGGACTGCTCCAAAAGAATTTCTGCTTCCAGGCTTCTGCAAGGGTTAATGTTGCATTGTTCAAGCAGCACTTTTACCTTAGTATAGTCCTTTTCAAAAAAATAAAACTGTGCCAGCATGAAACGGGTGATATCAAGTTTTTCCTTGTCTTTGCCGGTATTTAAATACCGGATGAAAAAATGTTTGGAACGGCTGCTGTCCCATTCTGAGTAGCACAAGCCTTTGTAAAAGTAGCTGTTTGTTACAAGGTTTCTTTGAAAAACCACTTTTTCAAAATGTTTTGCAGCTTCCCTGTAGTTTTTGTTCTGTAAAAAATACAACCCCTTATAATAGTTCAGGTAGTCTCTGTTTGTGGGGCTATTGAATTGAAATATATCCAACACTTCACTTTTTATGCCCGGAAAATTCTCTGATAGATAGAAAAAAAACAGGCTAAGCTTATCTTTGGGGTTGTTTATTTTTTCAAGGTAAAAGGATGCTTCGTTTAGGTTATTATTCAGTATTGCAAGTTTAAAACTGAAATAGTCAAAATATCTGTTATCTGAGTCAAAAGCATTCAGGATTTCACGGGCTTTTTTGTAATTGCCGGTTTTTATCAGGGCATCTGTTATGAAATAGCGGGATATCTCAGAGAATGGCTCTGTTTTAGACAGTTTATCCATTTGTCCGAGGAAATACATTGAGGCTATTTTATATTCCATGAGACTTGTGTTGTTATCAAGATAATCTCTGTAATCAGATAAAATATTGAGAATTTCGGCGTAACTGTTTTTTTCATACAGGGCTTTTGTATAAGCAAACAGTCCGTATTGAGTGAATGTGTTAATCTCTTTGCCGAATTCCAGTATTTTGTTGGTTTTGCCTGTTTTTTCGTAGTAGTTGAATATAATATCCTGGGCATAATCTCTGAAATTGCCCGAATCGCTTTCAGAAAGAGTTTTTAATATCTGTAACCCTTTATCTGTGCTGCCTGAGTTAAGAAGTGCAGAAGCGTATAGAAATCGAACTTCATTTTCGTATATACCACCTGTAAATTTTTCTTTATATTCCAGATAGGCATCGATTACACCAAGATAATCATTTTCGATATAACGTTTTACAATATAGTTCCTATAGGCTTTATTGCCCACAAAGATAGAAGACAAGCCTGTCCCGAAGCTGCCGCTGTAAAGTGAACCCGGGTCGTTGGATTCGTACTCGTCTTTTTCCATCCGATTAGCCTGGATGTCCAGGTTATCCAAATACGTATCAAAACTTTTGCTATCAGAGAAAGTTATATCTACTTTTGTAAAAGTGGGCTTTATATTGAACCGGGCTATTTCTTTTCCCATAAAAGAAAAATCAGGGACACTGATTTCTGCTGACACCTTTACAGGCACCAATATTAGTAGACATAAAAGTGTAAATTTAAGTTGTTTTAATAAAAGCACAATTTACTCGCTTGTCTTCTCCGGTGCAGTAGGATTATTGTTGCTGCAGCCTTCACAGGATATTGCTAAACTGCTCATAAGCACTACTAACAAGATTAATATAATTTTTTTTATTATTCCCATTTGTCCACCTCTTTGATTTTTTTCAACTGTTCGTAAAGTTCATAATCTGTCAGATCATATTTTATTGGTGTAACGCTGATATATCCTTTTTCTAATAAAAAGTCGTCACATTCGTCACTTCTGCAATAAACAAATTTCTCCCCTTTAAGCCAGAAATATGTATTTCCTCTGGGGTCTAATCTTTTTTCGAAAGCATCGTGGAATCGTGTTTTACCCTGTTTGGTAAATTTCCATCCTTTGATTTCTTCTTTGTCAAGCGGAGGTACGTTAATATTAAAGATAAGATCTGTTTGAAAGTTGTTCATATTGTGTAGGAATTTTGCAAAATATGCGGCAAAATCCGCAGCCGGCTCGAAATTTTTGTATTCCTGGGAAGCGAGACTGACTGCCATGGATTTGGCTCCCAACATTGCCCCTTCTGTAGCTGCAGAGACTGTACCGGAGTAAATAACATTGGAGGCAAGGTTTGCCCCGTGGTTTATTCCTGAGATTACAAGGTCAGGTTTCACCGTCAGAACATCATCAAATGCAAGTTTAACACAATCTGCAGGTGTACCTTCGACAGCATAGCCAAAAAATTTTCCTTTACGGGATACTTCATGCATTCTTAATGGATAATGTACTGTAATAGCGTGTCCCACTGCACTTTGTTCTTTTAAAGGTGCCACAACCACCACATCTGCTATAGCTGATATGCTTTTATAAAGTGCATATATTCCCTTTGAATAGATGCCGTCATCGTTTGTAATAAGTACTTTCATGATTTGTCCCTTAAAAATATATGCTGGAATTCTTCAAAACGAAAATACAACATAAATGTAATCTTTTCAAGCGTTTTGCATTTTTTGGCGTTACCTTAATATTTTTCAATAAAAGTTTTTTTATATAGCTTTAATGATAAGAGGTCACAATTAGAGGGCGACCGAAGTGGAGAGGTCTCTTTGCCAAACGTAGTCTGAGATCTCTCCGCTTCACTTCGTTCCGGTCGAGATGACA
>DDHP01000089.1:0-13344 GCA_002338145.1 Deferribacteraceae bacterium UBA1873
AGATGCTGAAATAAATGGTTGACTCTGTCAAATTTAGCATCATTGTTGCTGCTACAGCATGACCAAATAGGGTTATCAAAAAGTCTTACATTGAAAATATTTCTCTAACAAAAAATAGGGCGCCAAGTAAGTTTACTTGCATTTTTTTATTTTGCTTAGTAGAATATATTATACAAGATTTAAAAGATGGTTATGGAGACTTAGATGAAAAGTTATATATATTTAGCAGTGTTTTTTATTACTGTTTTTTTTACTGGCAGTGTATCATCTGATCAGTCATTCAGCGATTATGTGCAACAGCAGTTTGGGGAATTCAAGAAGTTTAAAGAAGAAAGGGACAAAGAATTTACAGAGTTTTTGAAAAACCAATGGAAAGAATTTAATGCTTTCAAAGGTATAGAGCCTGATTTGGTACCAAAACCTGATAAAATCCCACAGACAGAGCCACAACCTCCAAAAGATATACCAGACAGCCCGAAAGTGACAAAGAAAAAAATACCAGCACCAATTGCACCTGAGCCTGTTAAAAAAATAAAACCCTCAGAACCGATTGCAGAACCAAGCAAAACTGCTGAAAGTTCTGAAATCAATTTCGATTTTTTCGGTACAATAATTAATATAACTTTTGATAAGAACATTTCTGCAGTTTTCGGAACAACAGTAACTAACGACAAAATAAGTGAATATTGGAAAAAACTGAGCACTACTGATTACACACCTTTCATAAACCAGATAAAAAATATCAGAGAAAAGCTTGAGCTGCATGACTGGGGGATATATCTGCTCACAAGAGACATTAGCACAAACATTCACAAAGACAAAAATTCAGCAAAACTTTTACAATGGTTTATTCTTTCCAAACTTGATTATGACACCAAAATAGGTTTTAAAAACAATAAAATATACATCCTTTTACCTTCACAATATACCTTGTACGGTATTACCTATTTTACAATAGATGGAACACGATATTACGCTGTTGATGCTCTTTTCAACAGAAATACAGTAAAAAGCCTGAAAACATATGAGGGCAAGTATGAGGGAGCGGATAAATTCGCATTTTTCAGGGCAGAAAATCCAAAATTCGAAAATTACACTGCTGACAAAACCGTTAGTTTTAATTACTTGGGGGAAAAATACTCTTTCAATCTGAGGTATAATCAAAATTATGTAGGATATTATAAATTCTTCCCTCAAACAGTTCTTACCGCTTATCTTGTTTCTCCGCCATCTACCGATTTTCAAACTGCAATCGTGGAATCTTTGAACAGTGCTATCCAGGAAAAAAATGAGGTTGAAGCTGTTAATATTATTTTAAGCTTCGTCCAAAAAGCTTTTGAGTATAAAACAGATACAGAGCATTTCGGTTTTGAAAAATATCTCACGCCAGAAGAAACAGTCTTTTATCCGTACTCTGACTGTGAAGACAGATCTCTACTTTTTGCCTACATTGTAAAAAATATTTTGGGATTGGATGTTATACTTCTTGACTACCCAGGTCATGTGGCAGCCGCAGTAAATTTCACAGAAGATATTAAAATCAAAGGGGATTTCGTAAATTATAAAGGAGAAAAATACTATGTTGCTGACCCCACTTATATTAATGCCAGTGTTGGAATGACAATGCCTCTGGTAAAAAATGAAAATTTTGAAGTAATTTCCCTTATTAACTAATATTTTTTATGCTATATTTAAAAAAGCTTTTAGAGCAAACAGAAACAAAATAAGGAGGTCTAAATGAAAAAAGTTTTATATGCAGCGATGGTATTAACCATATTAACATTTTTTGCAGGTGGATGTGCCAAAAAAGCCCCGGAACCTCTTGAGCACTCATGTCTTGAAGGTGCTCCCAGTTGGGTGATTGATCCGAGTATGGAAGGCGGTTTGAGTGGTCTTGGCTCAGCTAAAATCGGTAAAGCAGGAATTCAATTTGCAAGGACTGAAGCTATATCCGTTGCAAGGGATGAAATTGCCAGAACTATGGAAGTCAAAGTAAAAAATATGTTTAAGAATTTCACACAGGTAACCGGAGTTGGCGACGACGAAACCGTTGACAGAGTAGCTGTCAATGTATCTAAGCAAGTGGCCAATCAAACATTGTCAGGGTCGATGGCTAAAGAAGCCTGGATTTCTCCGTGCAATGAATATTACACTCTGGTAGTTTTGGATCCTGCGTCAGTGCAGGCTGCTGTTAAAGAAAATGTATTAAGCAGCTTAAAAAATGAAAAAGCACTATGGCAGCAATTTCAGGCAAAAAAGGCTCATGATGAATTAGAGGAAGAAATCGAAAAAGAATTTGGCGATTACAGATAATCTGAATAGAGCTTTCAAACAGTTTGCGACTATGAAAACATATAGCAGTGGCTTATGTGCTTTTTGACAAAATAATAAAAAGCGGGGTCTTCCCCGTTTTTTATTATTTCATAACAAGCTTTTTTTTTCTATCTGCCATATAAGCGTTTAATACAGTTTACTTTTTGACAAAATTAATCTAAAAATTAGCTGAAATAATTATTGGTGAAAACTTATGATTGGTAAATTTTTGCAAATATTACACACCGCACTTATAGTTCTGCTTCTTTTCACAGTTTCATGTACAAATCGCCCAACCAAACCTGAATCATCAATTCCCGAATGGGTCTTCGGAAATATTTCTGAAAATGGGATATGCTACGTCGGCAGTTCCAAAAGACATATCAGAGGTATAGCTTACCAAAGGGCTTTAGCCGTCAGTAGAGCGCTGGAAGGTATTGCCAGGCAAAAAAATATCACCATTAACACTCAGATTGAACATTATATGAGCGGGACATCTTATTCAGCTCAGTCATCTTTAAACTCCTACAGTGTTCAAACAACAGAAGGGGAACAGATTAATGCAAAAATTAAAAAAACATGGCTGAATCCAGAGACAAAAGAAATTTTCATATTAATGTGTGAGGACTAAAATGAAACTAAAATCACTTTTCCTGGTACTTTTTAGTTCGTTTTTGCTCAATCTCCATGCTCAGTCATTTGAAGACTATAAAAAAGAATTTTCTAAAGAAAATTTTTACGACTCAAACATCGAGGAATTTGACCAATATAAAAAACAGCTTTACAATGAATTTGAACTGTATAAGCAGACACTTGTAAATGAGTACAAAAAATATGTAAATGAAATTTCAGAATATTGGGAAACACCTGAAACGACAACACCCAAGAAATGGGTGGAATATTCCGAGGACAAAAAAACAAAACAGATAGTGGATTTTGAAAACAATGAGATTATTGTTGAATTTCAACTATCCCACAAGCCGAATACGAACGAGATAAAAAAACTTATTAGAGAAAAATTACAATACATGCTTACAGAGGATGAAAAAACTGCATTCAGGAATGATCAGGTATCTTTTAATACAGAAAACAAATTGAAGCCAAAGCTTGTCACCGGTGTATCTGCAAATCTTGGCGATAAGAAAATACTTGAGCCAATATTTTTTAAGAATAAAGCAACAAATAGAGATATCTCAAAAAAAGCAAACGAATTAACCGATAACGGTGACTACAGTATACGAAAATCCCCTATAAACAAAGCAAATATTGTCAGCTTCAAATCAAAACTTCCTGAAAATGCACTGGAAAACAAAGCCAGAATTTATAAAGATACAGTAACAAAATTTGCAGATGCCCACAGATTGCGGACTGATTTGATTTTTTCTATAATTCACAATGAAAGTTCTTTTAATCCTATGGCCAAATCCTACATACCTGCCTACGGACTCATGCAAATTGTTCCAAAATCCGCAGGAATGGACGCAACAAAATTTCTTTACGGCAAACCAAAACTTTTACTACCATCTTATCTTTACAAAGCCGACAAAAATATAGAAATAGGCACCGTATATTTACGAATACTTTACTATAACTACCTTAAAGGGATTGAAAATCCTTCGAGCAGGCTCTACTGTGCAATAGCCGCTTATAACACCGGAGCCGGTAATGTAGCCAAAGCCTTCGCCGGTAATACAAACATATCTGAAGCCGTAAATATTATTAACAGAATGACACCGGAAGACGTATACCGACATTTAAGAAGAAACTTACCTTACACTGAAACCAAAAAATATATTAAAAAAGTCATAGAAAAAATGTCCTATTATAAATCGTTTTAAAAGGAGGCTGTTTTATGAAAAAAGGCGTAACAAACCTGAGCAGGTTTTTACTTGAAGAACAACGAAAATATCCCCAGGCAACAGGGGAATTCACGATATTATTAGAACAGATTGCATTTGCCGCCAAAATTATAAGCAGTGAAGTAAACAAAGCCGGAATTGTGAACATAATAGGCAAGAGCAATTCCACAAATGTACACGGAGAAGAACAACAAAAGCTGGATATTTATGCCAATCAAAAAATGATAGAAGCACTGGATCACACCGGGAAAGTATGTGCAATGGCATCAGAGGAAGTGGATGATCTTATTTCAATTCCGGATAAATATCCTAAGGGTAAATATGTCGTAATCTTTGACCCGTTAGACGGATCCAGCAATATCGATGTAAATATCAGTATCGGAACAATTTTTGGGATATATAAAAGGGTATCGGAAGGATTTGGTGGATGTAAGGAAGATTTCCTTCAGGAGGGCTGCAAACTTGTGGCAGCAGGATATGTAATATACGGTTCAAGCACCATGTTTGTATACACAACAGGTATAGGGGTAAACGGCTTTACACTTGACCCAAGTATAGGCGAATTTCTTTTATCACACGAAAATATTAAAATCCCCGAAAAAGGGAAAATATTAAGTATAAATGAAGCCAATTACCACAGATGGTCACAGGAAATCCGCGATTTTGTGGAATATATAAAAAGCATTAAGGAAAGAAAATACACATCGAGATATATCGGATCACTGGTTGCAGATTTCCACAGGAACCTGCTCAAAGGGGGTATTTTTCTATATCCTGCAGACAAAGACAATCCCAGTGGCAAACTGAGATTGCTATATGAAGCTAACCCTATGGCTTTTATAGTGGAGCAGGCAGGAGGAAAGGCAACGGACGGAAAACAAGACATTTTAAAAATAAAACCTGATAGTTTGCACCAAAAAACACCTTTAATTATTGGCTCTACATTTGAAGTAAATACATTTTTAAATTTTATGAGTAAAAAATAAAATGTTTTTAGGTGCACACGAGTCAATTGCCGGCAATATTCACAAAAGTATAGACAGAGCATTGGATGATAACTGTGAATCTATGCAGATTTTTGTAAAAAATGCAAACAGATGGAAAGGTAAAAAACTTCCTGAAAAAGAGATAGACCAGTTTGTCCAAGGTTTGTCTACGCTGGGAAAGGATAAAGTATGCGCCCACAGCTCCTATCTGATAAATATGGCATCTTCCAAAAATGACATAAGAAGCAAATCGTTTCTGGCTATGGAGGATGAACTGGGACGTTGTGATAAGCTGACTATTCCCTACTTTGTAGTACATCCGGGGGCACATACAGGAGCCGGAGAAACAGCCGGGTTAAATAACATTGTAAGTATGATAGATGACTTGTACAATAAAAATAATTTTGAATGTATTATTCTGTTGGAAACAACCTCAGGAACGGGAACAAACCTTGGTTACGATTTGAATCAACTGAGCTATATAATAGACAATTCCGTTTACCCGGGAAAACTGGGGATATGCCTGGATTCCTGCCATATGTACGCAGCAGGCTACGATTTGAAAAACGATTATGAGAATGTAATTAATGAAACATTTGATCGATTCGGTAAAAAGATAAAGGTGATACACTTAAATGATACAAAATACGACTTTGCAACCAAAAAAGACAGACACGAGTTTATAGGCAAAGGTTATCTCGGAAAAGAATTTTTTGAAAAAGTAATAAATGATTACCGTTTTGAAAATGTTCTGGGTATACTTGAAACCCCTGAAAACGAGGATTGTACCTACAAAAAGCAATTGGCATACTTAAAAAATTTGAGGAGTTAGATATGAATACAGCCCTTCTTATAATTGACATGTTAAATGATTTTGTTTTGGAGAATGCACCTTTACAAACACCCAATGTTAGAGATATTATTTTCTGCATCCAAAAACAGAAATCTGAAGCTATAAAAAATAAACATATCGTAATCTATATCTGCGATTCACATGATTCGGACGACGAAGAATTCAAAATCTGGCCGAAACATTGTATCAAGGGGACAAAAGGTGCAGAAATAATTGACGAATTAAAACCCTACGACAATGATATTATCATCGAAAAAACAAGATATTCGGGATTTTTCAACACAAAATTAGACTCAGTATTAAAAGAAAAAAACATAAAAAATTTGATCTTGACTGGACTTTTGACCAACGTATGTGTAATGTATACAGCCGCTGACGCAGTAAGCAGAAATTATAATGTTACAGTTCCAGAAAATTGTGTCACTGCTCTGGATGAAAAAACACACAAATTTGCACTTAATCAGTTAAAAAATGTTCACAATGCGGAGATCATATGAGTGAAAACACCGGGCTTTTTATATTAAAAGAACTAATAAAACCTGAAAAAGAATTTGAAACACATATTTCACACGTTCTTATAAAAGGAAACGATGTTTACAAGCTTAAAAAAAGTGTCGACTTCGGATTTTTAAACTTTAAGCTGGCTAAAGACAGGAAGCGTTTTTGCATACTGGAAAAAGAGCTTAATGAAAGATTCGCCGATAATGTTTATGAAAACACTCTGAAAATTGTCAGAAAAGGGAATAATTTTGATTTAGTTCCCGTAACAAGCACATTGACAGCCATAGATTATGTAGTAAAAATGAAACGGATACCAGATGAAAACTTCCTGAAATCACGTATCGAAAAGGGCATGATTTCCGAATATAAAGCAAAAGATACAGGTCGGCAGATAGCAAAACTGTTTAAAGCCATAGAGACTCCAAAAGAGTCTGCTGAAGAACACAACGGATTGGATATTATAAGATTTAATTGTGAGGAAAATTTTGAACAAACACTGAAATATGTCGATAATTTGATTGATTCAGAAAAATATGAATATATACAGAATGCCACTTTGACATTTATAGATACATATGAAGAAATAATCAGAAAAAGAGTTGATGAAGGTTTTGTGAAAGACGGTCATGGTGATTTGAGACTTGAGCATGTTTTTTTTGACGGAAATAAAGTGGGGCTGTTAGATTGTATTGAATTCAACAGAAGGCTCAGATTTAACGATGTGGTTTCCGATTTTGTTTTTTTGTGTATGGAACTGGATCAGGAAGGGCTTTATAGTTTGTCTGATGCTTTTTTGGAAGGTTTTCTCAGTATATTTGATGATGAAGAATCGGCACAGCTTATCAATTTCTACAAATGTTACCGGGCATTTGTAAGACTTAAAGTTGCCTGTTTTATGCTTGATGCAAAAGGGGAAAAATGGGAAAATTATTCTGCAAAAGCAAAAGAGGTAAACAGACTGCTTAATTTAAGTTTCACTTACGCACTAAACATGTTTAATACCAATACCCTCATCTTTTCCGGTTTGATGGGAACGGGAAAAAGCAAAAATGCAAAAGCCTTCTGCTCTGAGTACCCTTCATCTCTTTTCAGCACCGATTATTACCGTAAAATTACTGCAGGAATCGACCCGGAGAAAAAAATATATGAAGATTTTGGTAAAGGCCTATATTCCGAAGCCAATACCATAAATACCTACAAATATCTGGGAAATTTAGCTAAAGAAAAGAAAAATTTAGGAAGAATGGCAGTAATTGATGGCAGCTTTTCCAAAAAGGATTTTTTTGATGCTTTTATTAACCACCACAACCTCCATGTTATTAACATAAACTTTACTGCCAGCGAGCAGGAGATACTAAGAAGACTGGGCAAGAGAATCACAGGCAAAACAGTATCTGACGGGAGACCGGAATTATATGAGAAACAAAAACAAAAAGCTGAAAAAATCCCCTACCACCTGCAAATTGACACCACCGATGCTGACATTAATGATAACTTAAACAAAATAGTAAAATGTGTAGCAGAGAAAAACTCCAAATACTCTCATGAAACATAATTTTATTATAAAACAAATCAATTCAGCTTTTGAAGACACATCTTTCTTCGTAAAAAATATTTATAAGAAGAAAGCTTGCCTCTTGGACTGTGGGAGGTTGGGGAATATTACAAACAGTGAAGTTCTGAGTATCAGCGATATTTTTATCAGCCATACACATATCGATCATTTTTACGGATTTGACAGAATATTAAGAAGTTTTTTGCGCTCAAACAAAACAGTGAGGTTTTTCGGTCCTCCGGGAATCATCAATAACATTTGGGGGAAACTGCAGGGCTACACCTGGAATTTGGTAAAAAATTACAGATTTATTATAGAGGCAGTGGAACTAAGCAAAACCGGCTCCTTTAAAGGAGCCGTATTTAAGTCATATAACGAATTTCAGCCTGAAGAATATGAATGCGGAAAAGAAGTACTTAATTTGGGAGACGGTTTCACACTTGATTTTGACTTTTTTGATCACGGTACAATATCAGTGGGATACAGAATAAATGAGTTCATACATATTAATATCAAAAAAAATGCATGTGATAAATATGGTCTCATACCGGGCAAATGGCTGACCGAGCTTAAAGACAAACTAAGGAACAAAGAACTCACCGGATATATTGAAGTTAATACAAATAATGGATTGAAAGAGTATTCGGTAAAACAGCTTGAAGAAATGCTAATTATCTATTCCCCGCCCCAGGATTTAACATTTATGACAGATCTCGCCCCAACATTCGAAAATTACAAAAAAGCGATAACGTTTGCAAGTAATAGCCATCTTCTGCTTATTGAAAGTATGTTTTTAAAATATGATATACTCCATTCCATAGTGAAAAAACATCTCACCGTGGCAATGGCTAAAGATATCTTTTATAAGAGTGGGAGTAAATATGTGAAATTTTTTCATTTTTCACCAAAAAATGAAATAAATAAAAGTGAATTTTTCCAATCACTGTATTCCGACATTAAACCTAAAATTTTTCGCAGCTAAGCAATCAGGCGCTGAATTCAGGCAAAGCGTTTTTGCTCAGGCTTACTGATAAAATTTTTGATACCCCGGGTTCCTGCATCGTAACACCATATAGAGAATCGGCATTTTCAATTGTCTTCTGATTATGGGAAATAATGACAAATTGCGATTTTTCCGACAGCTGCCTGACAATTTTAACAAAACGACCAATATTTGCATCATCAAGAGGAGCATCTATTTCATCCAAGAAACAAAATGGGGTGGGCTTATGTAAAAACATGGCAAACAAAAGAGTACATGCAGTCATAGCTTTTTCACCGCCGGAGAGAAGATTCATATTCTGTAGCCTTTTACCGGGGGGCTGAACAAAAATTTCCACCCCTGTTCGAAGCATATCATTTTCATCGGTCAACTTTAAATCTGCTTTACCTTCTCCGAATAATATTTTAAAAATATTCAGAAAATGTTTTCTTACCGAATAAAAAGTTTCTTTAAACTGTTTAATGGTGTTATCATCAATTTCCCTGATCAATTCGTATATCGTATTTATAGCACTTTCCAAATCCTCCCTCTGCTTCACAAGAAAATCCAGCCGGTTACTTATTTCTTCATATTCCTGATCAGCTGCCATATTTAACGGTCCCAGATTTTCAATAGACTTCTCAACATCGCTAATTTTTCGCTTTACAGAGACAGGATTAAAACCGCTATCCTCAAAATCTTTTAAATCACGAAAAATATCGGTGGAATTATATTTTTCTCTGAACTCATCCTGTAAATCATTCATCTCTTTTTTAACCTGCGACAGTTGGAAGTAAAGTCTTTCTGACTCTTTCTCCTGATTAGCTATTCTGGATTTACTGGAATCGATATCTTCACTTAATTTTTGCAGCTCAGATGTTAACGCTGCGATAGAACGTTCGTACTGCTTTTTCATGTCTTCACTTTCAATACGCTTTTTCTGGCATTCCCTGAGTTCTTCCTGCTTGTTTTGAAGCATATTGTTCCAGTTATCAATATCAACGCTAAGCAGCTTGGAAAGCTTCTCATTAAGCGACGAAATAGATTTTGACGTTGTGAAAATCTCTTTCTCCACATAGTGTATCTGTTTATTCAGGCTGTTCACCTGCTCCTGGTATCCCCGAAGCTCTATTTTTATATCATTGAGCTCATCTTTGTGCTCATCAATCTGATTATCCAAAAAATTAACCTTTTCCTGCAAATTTTCAATTTCTGTATCATACTCCTCTTGCTTTTTCGAGATTGTTTCCAGATCGCTGCGCAATGCTTCGTTTTTTGACTCCGTTGCTGTCATTTCACTCTTATACATTTCAATTTCGCCAGAAATAATACTGTATCGTTTTTCATCCCTTTCGAGCTCTTTCGTTATAATATCAAACTCATTTTTAATTTCATTTAGTTTTTTTTGTCTTGAATCCTTTGAATCTTTTATTTTATCCCTTTCCTTTATATAAAGATTTTTCTGGCTTAAAAGCTCATCCTGTTTCTGTCTGTATTGTTTTAATTGTGTCTGGTATTCCTTAAGTTTTGTTTCCGCGGTCATAATGTTACTTTTTAAATTAATAACAGATGTACTTTTATCACTGGAGCCATACTTACGGTAAATATGTTCATATTTGATCATATTTTCATAAAAGACTTCAATATCAGAACTTAAAATAAATTTTTCAAAACTATCCAATTCATCAGTAAAAATAAACCTGTATGAGCCCTTAGCATTTGAAATATTATCAATAACCCTCGGCTTGCTTAAAATATTATCAGTATTTATAACCAAAACATCGCCAAATTCTTTAAGCAGCTCATAGTCCATACTGGAAAAATAATCAACGAGATATTTTATATCATATTCGCTAAATAGCTTTTCATCATCTTGGTATTCGTAAGTCTCTGACTTAAGCTGTTTGTTATACAACTCCAGCGACTTTTCCACCGCCGAATAATTAACACGTAAATCTTCAATTTTTTTTTCTATACCTGTTGTTTTATTATTAACCTCCTCAAGTTTTTCATCATAAGCTGATATTGATTTTGCCAAAACTGATATATCACTTTCAAGTTCAGACATCTCAGCTTTAAGTCTGTCTTTGGTTAATTGGGCATTTTTTTTATTTTTCGACATTTCTTCCATTTCTTCACTGAGTTTGGCTATATTGCGCTCAGAATTAGAGATATCTGTCTCGTTCCTGTAAATTTCATTTCTTATATCCGTTAATTTCTGGGTAAAGTCGAGATACATATCTTTATATTCGGCTAAACTATCTTCCGTTTCTTCTTTTTGAAATTCCAGCTCAGATATAATATCCGTTAAATCATCCATATTTTGTTGAAGAGATTCTTGTTTCTCTTTTACATCAGCTAAGGATTGCTTAAATTTACTGCTGTCATCAGTCAAAATTTTCAGTCTTTCTTTTTTTTCATCTATTTCCTTATGAGACTGTTTTTTGGTTTCCTCTGCGCCGGCTATCCGGTTTTGTAAAATTTTTATTTCACTGTCACATTTATTGGTTTGCTCAATTAAAGATATCATCTTTTCATTGCAATCCTGATACAATTCCTGTTGCCCGGACAACTCCCTCTTTTTAACTGCATAGCAGTCCTTTAACTCTTCCAGCTTATTTCTGGTGCTTGTTATATCTTTTAACAATGTATCATACTGTTCACTTAGTACCGAGTGTCTGTTTTTACAGTTTTTGAAACTGTTGAAAAGAAATGTGAATATAAGATTTTTTTTCTTTTTCTGTAGCTCCTTATATTCATTCAGCTTTTGAAGCTGTGTTTCCAGCTGAAAAGACGTTTGCTTTACTTCAGAGATTATATCATTGACTCTGCTTAAATTTTCTTTTGTACCACCAAGCCTTTTTTCTGCTTCTTTCTTTCTCTCTTTGAATTTGACAACACCGGCAGTCTCTTCAAAAAACTGCCTCAATTCCTCAGGGGAGGATTGAATAATCTTTTCTACTCTCCCCTGCTCTATTATAGAAATACTTCTTGCACCTATCCCGGTGTCATAAAAAATTTCTTTAATATCCTTTAGTTTACACTTTCTGTTATTTATTAAATATTCTCTTTCACCGGTTTTATAAAATTTCCTGGATAAGGTTATTTCTGAAAATGTTCCCCATTTTGCAGTGATATCTTCACTTAATTCACCAAGAGTCAGTGAAACCTGTGCAAAACCCGATGGTCTCCTGTTCTCAGAACCAGCAAAAACAATATCTTCCATATCAGAGCCCCGCAGCTCCTTTGCACTCTGCTCACCAAAAACCCACCTGATTGCATCCAAAATATTGCTTTTGCCACTTCCATTAGGTCCAACAATACACGTGATGCCGCTGGGAAAGTCTATGTCTGTTTTCTCCACGAAAGATTTAAAACCTTGCAAAGTAATTCGCTTGAATATCATGTTATACCTGCTGAAAATTTTCTTACTATATCAATAAGTAGCTATTAAAACAATACTTTATATATTTTTATGAGACATTATGGTTCATCCCAACCTTTTTCAAAAAAACCTTGACAGTCCAAAGGTGCTAATTTATTTTAATTTAATAGGTTAATTAATAATTTATTTTTTTCAAGGAGGTCAACATGAAGAAAGGTGTTATTTTTTCTGTACTAGTATTTGTTCTTGCTGCAAGCCTGGGTTTTGCCCAAAGCTCACTGATGGAACAGGCAAATGAATATTTTGAGCCTGTGCCCATGGGGGTACCGGAACTTGATGGCAACCCTGTAACCTACGACAAAATTGAATTGGGAAAAATGCTTTACTTTGATCCAAGGCTTTCAAAAAGTGGTTTAATCAGCTGCAATACATGTCATAACATCGGCCTTGGTGGTGATGACAATCAGGAAGTTTCAACGGGGCACGGATGGCAAAAAGGTCCCAGAAATGCACCGACAGTTTTTAACTCAGTTTTTAATATGGCGCAATTTTGGGACGGAAGAGCTGAAGACTTGGCTGCGCAAGCCAAAGGTCCTGTACAAGCCGGTGTGGAAATGAACAATACTCCCGAAAGAGTTATTAAGACGCTTAAAAGTATTCCAGAATATGTAGAGTATTTCAAAAAAGCATTTCCAGATGATTCTAACCCCGTAACATTCGACAATATGGCTAATGCTATTGAAGCTTTTGAAGCAACACTGCAAACACCGGATTCACGCTTTGACCAATATCTTAAAGGTCAGGAAAGTGCGTTAAATGATAAAGAAAAAGAAGGTTTGCAGGCCTTTATGGACAAAGGATGCGCCGGATGTCATTATGGTGTTAATATGGGTGGACTTGACTACTATAC
>DDHP01000089.1:13649-16126 GCA_002338145.1 Deferribacteraceae bacterium UBA1873
AAATCTCCCTCACTCAGAAATATAGCGATTACAGAACCCTATTTTCACTCAGGTAAAGTTTGGAGCTTAAAAGAAGCTATTAAAATAATGGGCTCTGCTCAGTTAGGTATAGAACTTTCAGAAAATGATGTGGAAGCCATTTTAGCTTTCCTGAAGACAACAACAGGTGTACAACCTAAGATCGAATACCCAATCCTGCCCGGTTCAACCAAAGACACCCCTAAACCAGTTTTAGACTAATCCAAGCCCCCTTTTCGGGGGCTTTTTTATATATTAATCAATTTATACGTGCACCTTCTGCAAGTCATCGCGAGGACGACACCAGCGGCGATCCTATGACAAACGCCGTCATTACGATGGACAGAGTCCCTAAGTAATCTCATGTCCCGTATACGAGATTGCTTCGTCGTTAGCACTCCTTGCAATGACTTCTTATAATACTCGGGAAGCCATGACGGTTTTGCAAAGTAATCTAATGTCTATTACGTGAAATAGCAAAGTGCGAAACCTGAATATATTATGTAAGCTCATATATGCTTAATGTTATTAGAATTTAAGCCACACACAAAACGTTGACGACTCTGTTTTTATCATATACAATTGTTGTATAAAGTTGTTTACGTCGTTTTTTATTTGTAGTTAAGTTTATTGGAGAGAGGTTGCCATGCAATTTTTAAAAGACATCAGTATACGTTATAAGATTTTCGGAGGAGTCCTTTTTATAGGTGCTTTTGGTGGACTTTTGGGCTTGATAAATGTGTTTGCATTAATGAAAATAAATGGCTACATAAACAGTACAACTAAGGAAAACATTGATTTCAGCATACTGGATAATTTAGTAAAAACAGGCATTACTACATCAATTGCCATAATGATAATAGGTACTTCTCTGGCAATACTTGTATCATGGTTTTTGTCCAATTATATTTCAAAAAAAGTTAAAAACATAATATCCTACATAGATAAACTTGCAAAAGGTAATCTTAACCTGGAAATTGATACCGGTAAACTTGCAAAAGATGAATTCGGGAAAATTCTCGCTTCACTTAAATATTCCATAGACAGAGTAAATGATACTCTGATAGGTTTTAAGCAAGCCACAATAAACTTGATTAATGCTTCTGAAAGTTTTGAACAAGCTAATAATCAAATAACCACCAAAATGTCAGACATTGCATCTAATATCGACAGTATTTCTTCAGCTACTGAGGAACTTAGCAGCACATCAAATAATATCCTTGAAAACTGCAAACTATCAGAGCAGGAAATAACCACAGGTGTAGATGAGGTCCGCAAAAATGAAGATGTAATAACCAAGAACAAAGAAAGTATGAAGTTAATATACCAGGATATTGAAGATATACACAATACTGTGAATGAATTTCTAAATTATTCCACAGAAATCGGAAAAATTGCAACCACCATAAAAGATATAGCGGATCAGACAAATCTTCTGGCGTTAAATGCAGCTATTGAAGCTGCAAGGGCAGGTGAGCACGGACGGGGCTTTGCCGTTGTTGCTGATGAAATAAGAAAACTTTCAGAAAAAACAACCGGTGGTGCCAAAGAAATCGAGAAAGTTATTGTTAACATACAAACGAACATAGACCAAATATCAGATAAAACAGAAGAAAACAGAGAAAATGTCAAAGAAGGGATTACGTACGCCACCAATGCTGTTGACTCTATGAATAAAATCAATGAATCAGTTAACCAGATTTCGATGCAAATTAAACAGATACTTACTTCGGTGGAAGAAGAAACTACAGCAACCGAAGAGCTTGCAAGTAACAGCAACAATATTCTGGAAGAAACAACAAACATTACCGGTGAATTGAGTGGTCTTTCCGAATCCAGCGAAAACCTGGCTAAAATTGTTAACTATATATCAGATCAACTAAATTTTTTCACACTCGATGATAAAGTGCTGTTTAAATGGGGCAAAGAATATGAAACGGGCATTGAGAAATTTGATCAACAACACAAGAAACTTGTAAAAATAATAAATGATATTTATTCCAATTTTGTCAAAGACGAACCTAAAGAAAAAATATTCCCTTTGCTGGATGAATTGCTTGAATACACCGGGTATCATTTTAAAGCTGAAGAGGATGCTTTTGACAAGTTTAACTATCCGGAAACCCAAAAACATAAAGAAGCCCATAAAAAACTTGTAGACAAGGTAGTCAAATATGTTGAAAATGTAAAAAATGAAAACAAAAACATAGATTTTAATTTCCTTTCATTTCTCAGAGATTGGTTAAATGATCATATTAAAATAGTGGATAAAAGATATTCCTCACATTTAAAAGATAAATTTTAAAAACTAAAAAAGGCGGTTAAGCAAACCGCCTTTTATTCAACCATTTTACGAAGTACATAGGGAAGAATACCGCCGTGGGTAAAATAACGCACTTCCACTTCCGTATCCAGTCTGGATATTACACTAAATTCCACCTTTTCTCCGTCATTCTTCA